>CAYZWN010000019.1:0-39996 GCA_964482185.1 uncultured Roseivirgaceae bacterium | reverse complement strand
GTCGAAAGACAACAGATTTACAGTCTGCCCCAGTTGGCCACTTTGGTATCTCCCCTGCATTCAATTTTTTAAAGAACTTCCTTTAGTTTCGGGCAAAAAAATTGCCCTCTATTTTTAAGGGAATGCAAAATTATACCCTTTTTTCTATTATTCAAACATTATCAGAAAATTGTCTTAAATATTTAATTATGCTCTAAAAGGAATCAGCACGGGTTTAAAGCGCATTTTTGCATTACACTTTACTCGAAAAAAGACAAAACCCGCGGATCCTTTTCGGTTTTTTTAATCAGCTCCAGGCTTTCTGAAACACCTTCTTCATCCCGGAATAACTGTAATATTTGGTAAGCAGATATTCGGTTGTAATATTCCTCGTGCGTGGACGCGATGCGCACCAATTCGCTAATTCCTCTTTGGATTGTCTCATCGGGTTGATCCACGAGATACATTCCAAAAAATTTAATAAAATACCATAATTCGCTTCCCCTATACAGATTTATCTTGTCCTGAAACCAGTCGTAATGTCCAGGCTCCTGCTGTCTGAGGTAATAATCAGCCATTGTGGAGGTTATATTGAAATTTGTCTCGATGCTCATTGATTTCAGAATCATACCTATGTCTTCATGGTAGGTCTGCAGGTAGGCATATAGCGCCGTTCCTGCAACCAAATATGATGAATCATAAATACCTGACCTGAAAAGATCGGTATATGATTCCAGCGATTTATCAATTAGTACTGACATTGCCGCTGACCTAACCAGATTATTCTCATCTGAACCGGCCATTTCAACAATTCTTTTTTCATGTTCTGCAAAAAGAGATGTGCTGTCTTTTTCTATTGCACTGAGGGCCTCTTCGCGAATAACCCAGAATGTGTCGTCCAGCGCGTCGTGTATCACTTCATACACAAATGAATCAGCCGTCAATTCGAGCATTGCTGAAAGCGCTTCGTATCTGACTCTTACGTTGTCCTTATAATTATCAAATTGAAATTTCAGCTGCTCACCAGTTTTGTTATGAACGATTTCGCCAACAATCACCCGGTCACTATCAATGAGAATCAGATCCGGTTGTGATACATTCTCAAACTCAAACTCCTGATAGGGTTTGTCTATTTCTGACAAATACTCGGTCTTTTTGCCATTTTGCCATAGGTCGATTACGAGAGGAAGTTTAAATACCGGGTATAATTCAGTATCCTGTTTTTGTGTCACTTTTACAGTCAGCAGTTTTGTTTCATTATCAAATTGTTCTTGTATCTCAAGTATCGGGTGTCCGGCATCCAGAAACCACTGATTAAAAAACCAGTTCAGATCTTCCCCAACGACGTGTTCAAAAGCAAGTCTCAAATCATGTACTTCGGCTTTTCCAAAGGCATGGGAGCGGAGGTAATATTCCAAAGACTTGAAAAATGCTTCATCACCAACATAATTTCTGAGCAGATGCAGGATTAAGCCGCCCTTTGCATAGGAATGACTATCGAACATGTCATCTTCCTGAATGTAATCGAACCTTATCAGATCAACTTTTTTTTCAGTGGCTTCAGCAAGATAATTTTGAAGCTCTTCATACAGATGGTAATCAGCTTCTTCTTTTCCGTATTTATGGTTTTTCCAAAGGTATTCGCCATATGTGGCAAACGATTCATTCAATGGCAGATTCGCCCATGATTCGCAGGTTACCAGGTTTCCGAACCATTGATGCACCAATTCATGAGCGATGATATCATCCCAATTGTAATCGAGCAATTCACGGGTATTTACATGGAGATCTTCCATAAAAACCGAAGCCGTCGTATTTTCCATTGCCCCGGAAACAAAATCTCTTACTACGACCTGACTATATTTTTCCCAGGGATATGGATAGTTGAACACTTCTGAAAAAAAACCGATCATCTCCGGGGTATTGCCAAATATTTTAGAGGCATATTTGCCGTATTCCGGCTCAACATAATAATCTACCTTTCTGTCCTGCCAGTTGTCTTCATAAACGGCGAAATCGCCAATGGCCATCATAAACAAATATGGGGCGTGTGGCTGATCCATTTTCCAGTAATCGGTTCTTGTTCCATCGTTATTGGAAACCGAATAAACCAATTTTCCATTGGAAAGCGTTTTGTACGCTTCTTCTATGGTAATGAATATTTCCTGTGTTGACTTCTGGTTTGGATGATCGATGGTAGGAAACCACCGTGAAGCTGTGCTCGTTTCTCCATGTGTCCAGATTTGTCGCGGTTTTCTGTCTATCTCGCCTTTAGGATTGATGAAATACAATCCTTTTTTGTCATTAACCAACAGGGCAGTATCCAAATCTTCTTCAGGATTGGCCGTGTAATCAATTTTAATATGAATCTTTTGCTCTTTTGTATAGCTTCCCCCAAGGTCAATAATGAGTTTTTGACGGTCATATTTATAGTTAAGATTTACTTCATGTTCACCTTTCATCATTTGTACAGCATAAATATCAAAACTCTTTGCGTCGAGTGATAGTTCTGACTGCTCATAGAAATACGGCTGTAAAATAATGCTTGCTACACCATGTAGCCGCTGTGTCTCCCACTCCGGCCTTACTTCAAGTCGCGTGTGTACCAGGCGAAAAGGCCTTGAAGGCTCACCCCGGTAAATTCTGGCTTCATATTTTTGCTCACCGAAATCTGGGGTTGATTCCGGAATACTGATTTCGGAAAAAGGGGCCTGGGATACAGTTTCCGGAACTTGCTGCACCTTGCAGGAGGTAATTCCGAAGAATGCTATAAATAAATATTTTAATAAATGCTTCATATTGCCGTAAAAGAGATCACAAAAAACGTGAAATAAAATTACTTTTAAGACCCACGGATGCTTAATTTTAGGACATGCGGATAACAATTGACAAAAATGCTCATTTTCTTGTTTCAATTAGTGATGGAAAATATGTAATAAACGACTCCATTGTCGATTGTGAAGTTCAGGAAATTGAAAAAGGTTTTTTTCGGGCTTTACTCAATAACAGAGTTTACCAGGGAATCGGAGAAGTTATCGATGGTAAAATCAAAATACAAATCGGTCATAAAACATTTGAAATAGAAACAGAAAACCAAGGCGATTTATTATCCGGAATAGTTGGCATATCGCAAAAATCCCAGAACAGACATACCAGCCTTAATGCTCCCATGCCAGGCCTGATTGTGGATGTGTTCGCTAAAATCGGGCAAAAAGTTAAAAGCGGACAACCGCTATTGGTACTCAAGGCCATGAAGATGGAAAATATCATAAAAGCGCCAGAGGATGGCCTGATTACAGCTTTATTTATTGAAAAAGGGATGCGCATTGAGAAAGATGCCCTGATGATTCAATTTTGAGTATTATTTTTAAATAATCTTGCGATCCGTATTATATTTGCCCAACAAAAATAAACTGATGAAGTACAAACGCGTGTTGCTTAAATTGAGTGGTGAGGCCTTGATGGGGTCTAAAAGCTTTGGCATTGATCCCAAAAGACTTGAACAATATACCGAGGAAATCCGCAAGGTTAAGCAATCGGGTGTTGAGCTTGCCATCGTTATTGGTGGAGGCAATATTTTCCGCGGAGTACAGGCTGAGCAATCAGGCATGGACCGTGTTCAGGGCGACTACATGGGCATGCTTGCCACGGTAATCAATGCTATGGCATTACAAAGCGCTCTTGAAGGTGCCGGCCTATTTACAAGGTTGATGTCAGGCCTAAAGATTGATCAGGTATGTGAACAATTTATAAGAAGGCGTGCAGTGCGACATCTTGAAAAGGGCAGGATTGTAATTTTTGGAGCTGGCACGGGCAATCCATACTTCACAACCGACAGTGCGGCAAGCCTCAGGGCTGTAGAGATTGAGGCAGACGTGGTATTGAAAGGCACAAGAGTTGACGGGATTTACAGCGCAGATCCTGAAAAATTTCCTGAAGCAGAACGATTTGCTGAGCTTAGTTATGACAATGTAATCAGGAAAGGGCTGAGAATTATGGATATGACAGCCTTTACGCTTTGTCAGGAAAATAAATTGCCCATCATTGTTTTTGACATGAATAAGCCGGGAAACCTCTCAAAAGTGATTGAAGGAGAACAGGTAGGAACCCTTGTACATTAACATACCAATACAATTATGGAAGAACTGGAATTGATCATCGAAGATGCAACAGATCATATGGAGAAATCCATTCAACATTTTATTCATGCTCTTGCAAAAATTCGTGCCGGCAGGGCCATGCCCAACATGCTCGACGGTCTGGTAGTTCAGTATTATGGCAATCCAACACCTATCAGCCAGGTTGCATCGGTAAATACGCCGGATGCCAGAACGCTTGTGATAAAACCATGGGAAAAAAACATGCTACATGAAATTGAAAAAGCGATCATCAACAGCGATCTTGGTCTGAACCCACAAAATGACGGTGAGATGGTCCGCCTCAATATTCCTCCTCTTACTGAAGAAAGAAGAAAGGAGCTTGTAAAACAATCCCGAATTGAAGCCGAACACGGCCGCGTAAGTATCCGTAATGTTCGTAAAGATGCAAATGACCACATAAAAAAAATGCTTAAGGAGCATGTTTCAGAGGATGAGGTAAAAAAAGCAGAATCCAGAATCCAGGACCTCACCAACGAGTTTGTTAAAAAAGCAGATGACTTACTGGCTAAAAAAGAAGATGAAATTATGACTGTATAATTTACTGGTACAGTTTTTTGCTTTCTATATACTCAATCACTTTTTCAGGGAGGAGATACCTAACTGACTGTTCGTTTCGTATGAGGTTTCTGATAAATGTTGCTGATATGCTCATCAATGGGGCTTCGACAAAAGTTACGCCTGGGTGCGTTAGCAATTTATTATTATCGATGCCCGGCCTCGGGTACACGATTAAGCCAAATTCCTCCAATATTATATTGCTGTTTTTCCATTTAGGAAAAATAGCCAGATTATCCCCGCCAATGATAAGTTTGAATTTTCTGGAGGGGAATCTCTCTTGAAGATAAATGAGCGTATCAATTGTATAGCTTGGTCTGGGCATTTGAAATTCCACATCACTGGTCATAAAACAATTATTATCCTCGATGGCGAGCTTGACCATGTGTATCCTGTCAAATTCATGAAGCAGGTTCTTGTTCTTTTTCAGGGGATTTTGTGGTGATACAACAAACCATATATCATCCAGCGAAGCCGATTCAAGGACAGTCTGGGCAATAATGAGATGACCGATATGAATGGGATTGAAAGACCCAAAGAATAACCCGGTTTTCATTTTTTGTATGTGCCCTGCTCGTTAACAAAATCCAACACAATGCGCTCAGCATTTTTAAGGGTCGATTGCAGATCCATGGAATGAAGTGTAATATCAAACTGATTTTCAAAACTCATTTCCTCAGAAACTTTTGCCAATCGCTTCTTAATACTTTCTTCGGATTCGGTGTTTCTGTGCCTCAGCCTTTTTTCCAGTTCCTTCATGTGATTGACCTTTACAAATATTGCAATGCCACTATCCTTAAAATACCGGCTTAGTTTGATGCCGCCCTTCACATCCACATCAAATAGAACGTGTTTTCCCATTTTCCATATCCGCTCGATCTCAGACTTGAGGGTGCCATAATAATTACCACCGTACACTTCTTCCCATTCTACAAAAGCGCCACGGGAAATTTTCTCCCTGAATTCATCAGCGCTCATGAAATAGTAATCCTTTCCGTGTACTTCACGCTCAATCCTCGCAGGCCTTGTTGTGGCTGAAATCGAAAACTCCAAAAAATCAAATCTATCTAAGAGATGTCTTACAATCGTAGTTTTACCTGATCCTGAGGGAGCCGAAAAAATGATTGCCTTACCACTTTGCATGCACTTCAGGGATTTTTAATGATGTGGGTTTTGATTTTTTCAACAATGTCAAGGGGCACCCTTTTCCGGTCTAATTTAGTCTGAAGCAGGTTTTTTATGGCAAGTTCCTGTTCACAATATTGCCGGCAGGTGCAATTTTGACATTGAGATATAATTTGCTGGTATTTTTCCCTTTCTGATTCAGACGCCTGACCATCAACGACTTTCTGTATAAGGTCACGCCGCTCTTCATAATTATCGCATCCGGGCTCCTGGCAATTGTTTTTTACGCAGCACTTCATGAATTCCTCAGCTTCATGGTTCTCTTCCATAATTCAGTTTTTAAATCCCATTGATTTCGCATATGACCTCAACTTTTCCCTGAGCAAATTTCTTGCTCTGTGTAACCGTGATCTGACGGTGCCTATTGGTATGTCCAATATTTTCGACATTTCTTCGTACGTAAAACCTTCCAGGTCGCATAAAATAATCACTATTCTGAAATCAACTGCAAGCGCATTGAGTGCATTGGATACTTCATCGCCAATCATATCCTGAAGCACCTCTACTCTCAAATCACTTGTTATTACTTCATTAACATCTTCTGAGTTATAATAAGTTTCCACATCCTGATAATCTATCTTGGCAGGCTCCTTATTTTTTTTTCTGAACTCATTGATAAAACTGTTTTTGAGTATGCGGAACAGCCATCCTTTTGCATTGGTTCCTGTCTGAAAAGACTCCATAAACTTGTACGCCTTAAAGTAAGTTTCCTGAAGCAGATCCTTGGCGCTATCCTCATCGTAGGTAATCCTATAGGCAAAATTATACATGGCATCAATGTGCGGCAGAAACTCAGCTTCAAAGATGCGATGCTTCTCTTGTTCGGTATAAGAAGTTTTGATCACTTCCATTAAAAAAGTAATTGAAGAGTCGAAATTATCGAATTTAAGCCACTTTAGCGAATTTGTGCCGAATTAATAAATTGTGAATGAATTTTTAGCACCTGGGGAATAATAAGCTTCTTATCATCATTCAGGATGACAAACTGTGATTTTTGGACTTTTTCGCTATCTGCTAACTGCCTGGATATAATGGCCTTTACATCTCTTGACTTCCGATGACTGTCCCGACTGAGAACCCTGCCGACCCTTACTGCCTCCGGAGCCGTGACTGTGATCAGGAAGTCAAGATTTTTATACGAACCGGTTTCCACAAGTAAGGCGGCTTCCTTCAGTATATATGAAGCATCGGCATGCTGACTGGTCCAGATTACAAAATCCTGCTCAACGGCTGGATGAACAATTGTATTCAACTCCTCCAATATTCCTCCATTATAAAACGCCCGCTCCGCGATCAGATTTCTGTTTAGTTCGCCAGAATCCAGATAAGCATCAGCTCCAAAAATACCGATAATCTTTTCTTTCAAACCTGAATCTGTATTCATCAGGTATTTGGCGCGTTCATCTGCCAGATAAACCGGTACGCCGAGCATCATGAACACCTCACAAACAATTGTTTTACCGGAGCCAATACCGCCTGTGATACCGGCTTTAATAGGTCGGTTAGTTATCATATATTACTTTAACCTTCGGCTCACCAAGCGTAAAATGCCTTACCTGATCGGGTAATTCCATGATTTCAAGTGAAATTGTTGAGTCTGCGGGCTGAATATTATTCAGATCAGCAATAACCAGGAAGTCCGCTCTGCCTGTTTTATTTCTTTGACTTCGCGGCACACTGTAAAAAACATTGATTTGGTTTTTTTGCAGGTAAATAGAAGTGTCGTATGGGAAATTCACCATTTGAATATCTACGGAAATAGTCTGTTCGATAAATTCCTCCACGTCAAATTTCAGGTGAATCACCTCAGGCTGTTTTTTGATTAATGAACTCGAAAACATATCCAGACTTAGTTGCTCATCGTAATTTCCATTGATATTAGCATTGATCAAAGAGACGGTGAATACTTCAGGAAGTTGTCTGATCAAAGATATCGGGCCGCGGAAGGTTACCGAATCGGGCTCGAGCAGAACAGGTGTGGTGATGAAATAATTTTCACGTAAACCAATATTGGCAGAATCAACCCGGATTGGCAACCTTTTTTCTAAATATGGCTCAATCTTAAAAAAAATGGTATCCGTTGCCACATAGTTTATATTCAAGTCATTCAGCTGGCCGGAAACTATCGTTAACAGATTGGAGGCTGTTAAGTATTGGGTTTGTACTGGATTTTCAGGCGCTATGATCACCGGTGCTACTCTGAGTGATACGGTGCTTTTAAAAAGTTGCCAGCCTCCGCCGGTTACATTGATCGAGACCTCTCGCGGTGGCTCTTTCACCATCACGAGACTGTCTTTGTTGTAAATTACGGATATCGGATAGTTGATTCTGGTTGTGTAAACCTTATTCAGAGCATTAAAAAACCAAAATGTTGCAGCTGTAGAAAAGCATAGCAATACAACTTTCCAGTTTGCCTTCCTTAGCGGAGCAGAAAAGTTAAACAGCAGTTCTGATATTTTAGCCCCATCAACCAATTATTTACTTTTTTGCATCGAGATATCTCTTACTGGCTTCAAGTGAAATAGAGGTTTTTTCTATGGTAATTTTTGTGCTTCTGTCCACTTCAAGTAGTACAGTATCATTTTCAATGGCGGCTACTTTGCCATGAATGCCTCCCATGGTCACTATAGAATCTCCTTTTTTGATTTCCTCCATGAATTTCTTCTGATCCTTTTGCTTTTTTTGCTGAGGTCTGATCATAAAAAAATAAAATATAACGATGATCCCGCCTATGAGGATCAGATTACCATAACCTGCTCCCGGACTTCCGCCGGCCTGCAATAAAATTCCTAACATATCACTCTTTGTTTATTAACTGTTTGAATTATCTCCAGGCAACACATTCCCCGAAATCTTGAGTCTCGTGATTTCCGGCTTCGTGTTCGCACTGATGTTTACATATTTTGTTTGTTGATTTGTGCGGTTAAGGGTATTGAATTTTACCTTGATCTCACCTGATTCTCCCGGCCCGATAGGATCTTTCGGCCATTCCGGCACCGTACAACCACAAGTAGCAGTAGCTTTACTGATTATTAGCGGGAAATTACCGGTATTGGTAAACTGAAAGATATGGTCAACCACATCACCTTCTTTTACAGTTCCGAAATCGTATTCGATAGCTTGAAAGGCCAATACAGGCAATTCATCAGATTCGCCTGTTGAATTGGTATTTTCCCCGGAAACCGGTGCAATGCCAGATTTCTTCTCAAGCTGCGCAACGCGTTTTTCCAGGCTCTTAACGTTATTCTCTAATTTTTTATTCGAACATGATGCCGCCAGAAATATGGACAACACCAGTACTATTATTCTGGAAAATGACTGACTCATAATTAACTGTTTTAATTTTGCGTGCCTTTGATCTGGCCTATCAATTCATCCACATCTTCCAGCAATTTCTCGGCTTTTTCCTTGGCGTCAGTGATGACCTTTCGGCCCTTTTCTTTTGCCTGGGATGATGCTCCCTCCTCTTTTTCCACAAGACTATTGATGATTTCCTCAAGCTCCTGCTTGTACTTATCGATCAGAAAAGTGAGTTTGTCTCTAGTGCT
The DNA here is from genome assembly GCA_964482185.1 of uncultured Roseivirgaceae bacterium. Taxonomy (GTDB): domain Bacteria; phylum Bacteroidota; class Bacteroidia; order Cytophagales; family Cyclobacteriaceae; genus JAAUQL01. The sequence continues at coordinate 30,569 of CAYZWN010000019.1, read as the reverse complement.
TGAGCCCTTGTCAGGGGCATATAGTATCCCTAAAATTGCTCCTGTTGCCGCTCCCAGCAAAAACGCCAGTACTGAATTTGATCCTTTGCTCATAATTAAATATTTATTTATTGTCCAATAAACCTCTACCGCTTTTTTTGATCACCCCCCGACTTACCAGATCCAAAGATAAGCCATCGAGTATGCCATTCAAAAACTTTTTACTTTTTGGCGTGCTGAAAGTTTTCGATATCTCGATGAATTCGTTGATCGTCACCTTCGTCGGGATACTTGGAAAATAAATCATTTCGGCAAGTCCGAGTTTTAATAAAACCTTATCGGTCAATGCAACGCGCTCAATATCCCAATTTTGCAACCGCTCTTTCAGCAAACTTTCAAGGTAATCGTTTTCCCTTATGGCCATTTTAAAAAGTTCCTGAACGTATTCCGAATCATCCTCCCAATTGTAAGAAATATCAGCAACCTGCAAAACATCGTGCTCCTCCGTTACTGATTTTAATGTCTTGAGCACCAGACTCCGCACGATCGCCTGATTGTCGATCCAGTCAATATCCTTATCTTCAAAATAGCCCGAGAAAACCTCATTTTTAAATATAATGCTGCGGCAAATATAATCGAGAATCAACCAATCCTCATTATAAGTCGTCGTTTCTTTTTGGTTGTACTGCCGGTACGTTTCATCTTTATTCAGGATGCCCTTATACCAGTCACGCAAAGTATCCTGTTCTTTGCCCCAACCTATTTTGTGCTTTGTCTTGAGTGTCTGAAGCAATTTGTCGGAGATGATTTTCTGAAGAACCCTGTTTTGGTACAGGTTGGTCCTTATCTGTGCCCTTTCTCCCAGAATATTGGTAAGGCTCTTTTTCTCATCGGATAATTTCTTGTTTAAAAAGGCAAATTCCTCAATCAGTGAAATCGCTATAAGCTGATCCTTGAGCACTGTATTTGCCTCTTGCTTAAGGTTTTTCAGTAAATTTCTTTGATCAGACTTGTTTTGATTTTCCAGATATATAAAGGCATCTTTAATAGCCTCCTCAATTTCTTCACTCAATATACCATTCTGCTCCTTTGCTTTATCCGACTTTGAAGTTCGGATGGTAAACGCTTCTCTGGCTAACTTACGCTGACGTTCAAGCTCGGGTTTGTCCAGGACATCCATCGAGTTGAGATCGGGAGAAAATTTCTGATCTATGAAATCGATGGCGAGCTGGTAATTAGCTCCCTTGCAACTTTCAAAGGCATACAGGTTTTTAAAGGCCTTTATTCGTAGTGATCTTCTGTTAATCATGTAGTTCCATTTCAAAGAACATATTTTATTAATTCTCTACCCGGAATCCGGAAGGGCATTTGGTTTTATACTTAAGCAATATAAGGGCACAATTCGATTACTGACCCTTCTTAACCCTTAAAATGTCGTCAATTCTTTTTTCAGCGAGCTTCATGGCCGCTTTCTGGGTGCTGATGCGCTTGCTCTCTGATAATCTGAAAATATCCAGCGTCGTCTGATAAATCTTTTCCGTTTTCCTGTACACCCTGTCACGGCTCCAGCCTCCGAGATAGTCGATACCGACATTGATCAACCCACCGGCGTTTATCAGAAAATCCGGTGCATAAAAGATGCCTCTGTTCAAAAGCGCCTCGCCGTGTTTATCTTCGTCCTCAAGTTGATTGTTTGCCGCTCCCGCTATCACTGCGCATTTAAGCCGGTCGATCGTATCGTCATTGATTGTCGCGCCCAATGCACAGGGTGCATAAATATCCATATCAAGATCATAGATGTCTTCAAGACCAACAACCTCAGCCCTAAATCTGGAACCTGCTTCCCGAGCGCGATCGGTATTAAAATCGCTCACAAAAAGTTTTACATCCTCCTTAGCCAGATACTCCAGCAAATGCATGCCCACGTGGCCTGTTCCCTGCACGGATATCCTTTTACCCGCAAGAGAATCGCTTCCAAAGGCTTGTTTGGCAGCTGCTTTCATGCCCACGTACACGCCGTATGCAGTAACCGGCGACGGATCACCACCGCCTCCCACTGTCTCTGAAAGACCCGTAACATGCCTGGTTTCCATAGCGATGAATTCCATGTCTTCCGGCGACATATTCACATCCTCGGCAGTTACGTATTTCCCATTCAAACTCTCTACGAAACGGCCAAATCGGCGTAACAGAGCCTCGCTTTTTATCATTGAGGCATCACCGATAATCACGGCTTTGCCTCCTCCGAGATTGAGCCCGGAAATGGCAGCCTTGTAGGTCATGCCCCGCGCCAAGCGCAGCACATCTGTGACCGCCTCCGCATCTGACCGGTAATTCCACATGCGTGTACCCCCTAAGGCCGGGCCAAGAACAGTGTTGTGTATGCCGATAATGGCTTTAAGACCGGTTTCTATATCATTACAAAAAACGAGCTGCTCGTGACTGTTTTTTGACAGCTCTTCAAAAACGACGAACTCTTTCGTCTGCTCCAATTCATTTACCTCTATCATTGATTTAATATTTGCCGGAATAGCTAATTTTGCCAAAAAATACCCGGTCGATCAAACGGTGCAAAAATACTACTTTTTGCTTGTATTACAATCGCACTAAAAGTATGTTAACAATTACTGAAATTAAGAGTTAGTCAATACTGTGAAAGAACTCAGCTACCTGAATAAATATTTCCTGAAGTACAAATCATATCTCCTTTTCGGGACGTTATTTGTCATTTTATCTACTATTTTCCAGATACTTCCCGCCCCGCTTGTTCGCTATGCACTGGATTTGGTAGCAGAAAACCTCAACACATATCAATCATTTGAAAGCCTGGAAATCCAGGAAATATTCAGGGCTACCATGAATCAGAGCATCGTGTTTTACGGAGTACTCATTTTAGTCATCGCTCTGATTCGGGGATTCTTTTTATTCCTGGTTAGACAAACGATCATCATTATGTCAAGGCACATTGAGTACGATCTTAAAAACGAAATCTACCGGCATTACCAGTCGTTACCTCTCAGCTTTTACAGAAAAAACAATACAGGAGATCTGATCTCCAGAATATCCGAGGATGTAAACAAGGTACGGATGTACATCGGCCCGGCAATCATGTATGGCCTGAATATGATCATACTGGGCGCCATACTGCTGCCATTCATGCTCACGATTAGTGTAAAGCTGACTTTATATGCACTCATCCCGCTGCCGGTCCTTTCCTTGAGCATCTACTTTGTAAACAACATTATTAATAAGCGATCTGAGGCAATACAGATACAACTTTCAAGCCTTTCTACTTTTGTGCAGGAAGCATTCTCGGGAATCCGCGTTATTAAATCGTTTGCGAGAGAGGAGGATTCTTACACAAGGTTTGTTGAAGAAAGTGACCTTTACAAAATCAAATCCCTGCAACTGACCCAGGTGGATGCCATGTTTTTCCCCCTCATCGTTTCGCTGATCGGCCTCAGTACAATCCTGACAATTTTTATTGGTGGAATTGAAGTGATGAACGGTGCTCTCACAATCGGCAACATTGCAGAGTTTATTTTATATGTGAACCTGCTGACATGGCCGGTCACAGCTTTGGGATGGGTAACCAGCATCATACAACGTGCCGCCGCCTCACAGAAGCGCATTAATGAATTTTTAAATACCAAAAATGATATCATCTCCAGCGAGAATATTGAAAGAAAAATCCAAGGAGATATTGAATTCAGAAACGTAAGCTTTACCTATCCCGATTCCGGTATCGTGGCGCTTGAAAATATTTCTTTTCATGTAAAGCCTGGCGAGACACTGGCAATTATCGGCACAACTGGAAGCGGGAAAAGTACCATTGCCAACCTTGTTATCAGAATGCTCGATCCATCATCAGGGCAAATTTTAGTCGATGGCATTGATTTGAAAAACTATTCACCTCAAGAATTCAGAGATCAGATCGGATGTGTGCCCCAGGATGTTTTCCTTTTCTCTGACACGATTTCTAACAATGTCGCCTTCGGCATGGACAGCCTGGACGACGAAAAGGCTATTGATGCACTAAAACGAGCTGATTTGTATGATAATGTCATGGAATTTCCAAAGCAACTCAAAACAATACTCGGTGAGCGCGGCATTACGCTTTCCGGCGGACAGAAGCAAAGGCTCTCCATTGCCAGAGCCATCGCTAAAGACCCCGGACTTCTGATTCTGGACGATTGCTTGTCTGCCGTTGACACCAAAACCGAAAACACAATCCTTAATAATCTGAAATATGTCATGCACGATCGAACCAGCATCATTATCTCGCACAGGGTGTCTTCTGCCAAGCTCGCTGACAAAGTGATCGTTCTGGATGATGGCAAAATCATTGAGAGCGGCGCCTATGAACAACTCATGACCACGGATAGTATATTCAGGCAGCTTTATGAAAAACAATTGCTCAACAAGGAAGTCGAAGAATAGCAGTATGAAATTGCCGGCATCAAATTAATTGTCCGGGTCCGTTTAAAGTTTTACTTCAATTCAGACACAAAAATTACGGGCGATCCTTTTCGCCAAAATTTGGAATAGTAATCTCCACGCATGTTGCGTACTTGCACAGACTTTTTTTAGGAAATACTAAACAGATAAAACGCGCTATGAGAAATTTCTGCTTTATAATTGCAATTATAATACTTGTTGGAGTTTGGGGATGCAGCTCCAGCAAAAAAACATTCCAGGCAGGCAATTATTATTCATCGGTAATGCAATCAGTTTCAAAACTGAGAAAAAGCCCGAATAACAAAAACTCGAGGGAAGCGCTTAGCAAGGCCTATCCACTGGCGGTTGATCAATTTCTCGGTGAAATTAACCGGATGAAAAACGGTCATGATCGTTTTAAGAATGGAAAAATTGTCGATTCGTACAAAATGCTCAATAACATGTACGACGAAATCAAACGGAGCCCGGCAGCCCTTGAAGTCATTCCAAATCCTCAGGATTATTACGGACAATTAAAATATCATTCAATAGAAGCAGCTGCGGAGCGATACAAAGCCGGGGAAGAGGCTCTCGCAATGGGCACCAGGCCATACGCAATCGAAGCCTATGACCATTTTGTCCATGCTGACTTATACGAGCCGGGCTATCAGGATGTAAGAAATAAAATTGAAGAGTCGCTCTACCACGCAACGCTTAAGGTGTTGGTAGATCAGGTTCCGGTACCGACCATGCAGGCCGGTTTGAGTGCGCAGTTTTTCCAGGACCAGATCGAACTATTTTTGTTTAATTATCAGGGAAATCCATTTATCAGGTTTTACTCAACAAAAGACCAGAATCTGACCGAACCCGACCAAATCCTTGTGCTGCAATTTGATGACTTTGTGGTGGGTCAGATGAACAATACGGAGCGAATTATCGAGACATCGAAAGATAGCGTAGTGCTGGCCCAAATACCAAAGTCAAGTGTTCAGGTTCAGGCCCAGGCACAAACAGAACAAAAGGTGGTGATTTGCCATATTCCTCCTGGTCAGCCGGACAACAAAATAACAATGGAAGTAGGTATCTCTGCATTGCAGGCTCATATCGACCACGGCGATAAAATCGGACCCTGCGATGGCGATGCAGAAAGCTTAAGCGCTTCCAGAACATCCGGAGGAATTCAGGCTACTCAGGAAGAATATCTCAATGTTTACGGAACGGTGAAAGCAACATTCCGGGAAAACACCCGGGAGGTTATATCGCGCGGACTGCTGAGCATGCGCATCATCGATGCCCGCTCAAACACGGTGGTATTGCATGATAAATTTTCCGGCGAATTTGTGTGGATCAACCAGTACGGAAGTTTCAATGGTGATGAACGCGCGTTGACTCCCGATCAACTAAGAATTGCAAATCAACAGCCGTTGATGCCGCCTCCGCCACAGAATTTATTCATTGAGTTTTGCAAACCAATCTATGGCCAGGCTACGTCCAGAGTTATGAATTATTACCGCAATTTATAAATAAGAAGTTTTTAAGTTTAGCTATATGGAATCAGTCAGGCCTGGGTGGGTCTGGCTTTTTTATTATCCTGATCAGGAGAAACCCCTCCTGCCAAGTACAAATTCGTATAGCAAAGATCAGAAACCCCGGGTAAATCAGCTCTTTGAAGTTCTGGCTTTTTTTGCAACGACAATGAGTATAAGTAAAACAAAAAACGGCCAAAATCCGACTTTATACCTCGAAAGGGTTCCAAAAACCGGAGATGAAAAAGCAAGCAAAACGGCAAGCGACATGCTGTAAAACAACACTCCGGCAAAAAACGGATTAGGTTTTAGCGGCTTTCGCCAGATAATCCAAAATGCCCGGAAGAAAAGTATCAAAACCACGGTATTTTCTACCGCCGCAAAAAATTGCAGGACATTCCCAACTTCAAATACAATCGGCCTGAACAAACCTGAGGCCAGGGCCAGGGGAATATTTTTAATAAATGATAAAAACGAACCATCTAATCCAGGATACTGAATCGCCTTATTCTCCGCTACTCCGGCACTTGTCAAATAGTTCTGATACATCACCTCTGCAACCCTTGAAAAATTGAGATTGTAATGAGCAAGCGATATCAGGCCAACTGAAAGTGCAAAAACGAGGAGTGTGATGAGAAAGTGAAATTTTGAATACCTGGCAGATACCTGGTATATAACAACTGCGCCGAGAACCGGAAAGGCAACAGCGGCATAGTAATACTTCAGCTCCCAAAGTACGTATCCCGCTATTGCAATCACAATCCAGTAATAAATATTGCCAAATTCCCGGTTGCGAAGAATTTTCAGGAAAACTGTAATGATTAAAAAGAGCGCTGCCATTGCCACAGTTTCCTTCAGTATTCCACTTGTCCAAAAAACTAATCCCGGCAAAAAATAAAAACTTAAATATGCCCCCCGGGCAATTCCGGAAAAATTTTTAATTAATTCATTTACAAGCAAAAAGGAACACAAAAAGTTGATCAGCGCAAGCCAGGCCCCGGCGATCCAGTAATTCCCTCCTCCGAAAAAATAAAAAACGGCAACAATCTTAGTGAAGAAAAGAGCCCTGGGCTGATCTGCGTAGGCTATCAATCCGGCTATGCCCTCAATTTGTGTGGTATTAAAAAAAGCCGGAATCATGTCAGCGGGAAACCGCAACAAGTAATTTACCATGACGCCGGCATCACGGAAATACTGAAGTGTGTCGCCAGCCTGATAGTGGAATTTATAAATCGCGCCAAAGAATATGCTACAAGCCAGCTTAAAACCCAATCCCCACAATGCCCATTTATCATTGCCGACCAACCGCAGCATGTAATAAAGTACAAGCAAAAACAAGACAGCGGCGACAGCTACCGGCCAGGCAATCATTCCGATCTGATTATTTCCACACCAACCGGACAATTTAAGCACTGCTTTTTCAGGCAAAAATGATTGAATTGCTCGATCAGTGCCTGGGTATCGAAGGCCGTTTTTGCCCCGACACCTGCATTTAGCCATCTGGATATAATACTATTTTTTTCAGGCTTAATTGCAGTGAGCAACTGCATGGCATCTTCCTGCATCTGATCATCCTCCTGGTGCCACCCATAAGCAAATTGAAGCGGAGCAACAGTATTTATAATAATGTTTTCGATACTTTGCCGACCCAGATTGCCGATGGCAGATTTGGCCTCCTTGCCAAAATCATAGTGTTGATGCCAGTAATCCGACTGTGATGTTTCGAGCAACTGCAAATTATCCTTTCCCTTGATGCGATCGACAAACAATGTATAAAGACCGGTATGTTGCGCAATGAAACCCGCGAGCTGGGCAATCCGGACTGTTGGGAAATTGGGAGGCCTTAACCTTAGAAATTTCCAATGATGCCGACTCAGCCTGCGATCGAGCCGGTATTTTTTTGATTTGAAAGTGTATTCCTGATACAATCGCTCCTGGTAGGCATCTACAGGATGCTGATCCAGAAATCCTGCCTGGCCAAAAAGCAATGCTTCAATTGTGATGCGGTCGCCGGCTTCTTTTTTCAGAATCTTCACAGGAATCGATTTTGCCAGTTGCAAAAACGCATCAGCATTGGTTTTGAATCCAAAATTTCTCGCCAGCATCCGCCAGGCTATTTCTTCCCAATCCTGATCAGTAAGGCCCATTTCCCTGAAAACAACCTGAGACCTGGTTTGCATTCTTCTTGCCAGGGCCTGATCAATCATATTTAAAATAGTGATTTGCCTTACACCCTTGATATGATTTGTGCAGAGGATTTCACTTTCCGGTATAAAAAGCTCGTGATATCGCAATAATAAACTTTGTGGAACCCTGTTTTTCAGTTCGAGTACGGGCATGGTGTTGCCATCATGAGACCTGGCATCAGCGTCATGTTTCCATACCACATGAAGTATCACATTATTATACGCCGGATCATCATTGTGTTGATGGCGGTTCCAGTCTGAGGAGTTTATATGAATCTCAACACTCCCATTCCAAACGATCTCTCCAATCCTGATTTTTGCATTTTTGAAATCCGGACCTGCATCAGAATTTTTATGTCCCGGATCAAAAACTGATATGCTTTGGCCGGCATCTGTTTTGAGATCCTTCCTGTCGAAATGCTGGAATTTCCATATAAAATGTAGAAATGATTCTTCCATTGGCTTGCTTCAATTAAAAATATGGAATGCATTGCACAATAAAAACCTCTCAACTCAAAATCTGGACAAAAGGTCGTTCCGGCCTGAATTACATGTACAAATTCATCAACTGCTCCATTTCGTACCGGAGTTTAGAAGCCTCTTCTCCGGCTTTGACTGCGAAATCGTTTCCATCAGAAGCGTAAATGATTGATCTTGAAGCATTGACAAGCAGGCCACAATCGCGGTTCATTCCGAATTTTGCCACTTCTTCCAGGCTGCCTCCCTGGGCGCCAACTCCCGGAACGAGCAGAAAATGATCGGGAACCAACTGCCGGATATCTTTCAGACTTTCAGCTTTCGTTGCACCAACCACATACATCATATTTTCGGCATCGCCCCACTGCCTGCTCTTTTTCAGTACTTCTTCATATAAATGCACCGATTTGCCCTCAATCATCAGGTTCTGGAAATCTGCACTACCCTGGTTTGAAGTCAGGGCCAGTAAGATCACCCATTTTTCCTTGTATTGTAAAAAAGGTGTTATGGAATCCTCACCCATGTATGGCGCCACTGTCACTGCATCAAAATGCATCAATTCAAAAAATGCCCGCGCATACAAGCCTGATGTATTGCCTATATCGCCGCGCTTCGCATCAGCAATGGTAAAAATTCCATCCGGAATATACTCTATGGTTTTCTGAAGGCTCTCAAGCCCGGCGGGGCCCATCGCTTCGTAAAATGCCAGATTGGGCTTATAGGCTACGCAATTTGACGCGGTGGCATCGATGATTTGTTTATTGAACTCAAATACCGGATCCGGAAATTTAAGTAAGTGCCCCGGTATTTTTTTGATATCTGTGTCCAAGCCAACGCACAAAAATGATTTTTTGAGCCGTATCTGCTCTGATAATTCCTTCCTGGTCATAATACTTAAAAAAGCCGCTTATGCGGCTTTTGGTTATCGAAGATCTATAATTTCTGCATTGGGATATTTTGCGGCATTGAAGACAAAAAAAGAATCTTCTGCCTGAAAGTTAGGATTGAAACCTGAAATGGTATATGAAAACACATTACCCGACCGATCGTACATTTCCCAACTATGAATCGAATAATCCGACTGATCGATATTCAGGATAATACGGTGAAATATTTTGTCGGTATCCTTGGGATTTTCAGGCTGCAGTTCTACCGCATCCAGCGTTCTGCTTCCAATTTTCTTGTTCTCCACCCAGCGATAGCGATACCCTTTCTTATAAGCTGAATAAATATTATTGGGCGAGAGGTCTCCATCATTCGGCATATAGTAATCTATGTTTACTTCATTGGCATCTTTGATAAAAGTCCAGATGGTTTCACCATCGTTATAAATCTCCTGGTCGCTCATGAGCAACACATATTTTTCACCTTTTACCATGATTTCACCTGCAAATTGTTCATCCACATTTTCTACCTTATTGGTAAGCCTGTACACAAAGTTTGTTTTGTAAAGGGGAATGCTCTGGTATTTGTCACTCATTTTATCCAGGATATCCTTGGCCTTTTGGTCGATTTGCGCCTTGCCCGATCCAAACATCCCCAGCAAAACGATCATTAATAATAACTTCTTCATTACAGTTTTCTAATTAAATATTTTTTTCGTTCAGTTCATTCAATAATTGTTCCAAAACATACTCGTCCTGCACCAGTACTTCACGGGCCTTGCTTCCTTCAAAGGGCCCCACAATGCCTGCTGCCTCCAGTTGATCGATCAGTCGACCGGCCCGGTTGTAGCCGAGTTTCAGCTTTCGCTGAATAAGCGAGGTGCTGCCTTGCTGGTGCCTGACTATAAGTCTGGCGGCCTCTTCAAACATATTATCCCGGTCTGCCAGATCAACTGCGCCTGGCGCATCAGATTCCTCTCCTTCAAACTCAGGAAGGATGAAGGCAGTTTCATAACCTCGCTGGGAGCCAATAAATTCACAGATTTTCTCCACTTCGGAAGTGTCAATAAAAGGCCCCTGCAAGCGCACGAGATCAGAACCATGGGAATACAGCATATCTCCAAGCCCGACGAGTTGTTCGGCCCCACCCGAATCAAGAATCGTGCGGCTATCGATTTTCGAAGTAACCCTGAATGATAATCTGGCAGGAAAATTCGCCTTGATGATACCTGTAATTACATTGACCGATGGGCGCTGAGTTGCCAGAACAAGGTGAATGCCGGTCGCCCTTGACACGGCAGCCAGGCGCGCTATTGGTGTCTCTATTTCCTTACCGGAGGTCACCATCAGATCAGCAAGCTCGTCGATTATCAACACGATATAAGGCATATAACGATGGCCCTTTTCGGGATTAAGCTGACGCTTGATAAACTTGGTGTTGTATTCTTTTAGGTTTCTGCATCCGCCACTCTTTAGTAAGCTCAGGCGGTTGTCCATCTCAATGCACAACGAGTTGAGGGTATAGATAACCTTTTTGTTATCCGTGATAATGGCTTCTTCACTGTCCGGCAGCATCGCCAGATAATGCCGCTCTATTTTATTAAACAATGTGAGCTCCACCTTTTTTGGATCGACCATCACAAATTTGAGCTGTGAAGGATGCAACTTATATACCAGCGATGCGATCAGTACATTCAGTCCTACCGACTTGCCCTGCCCTGTGGCACCCGCCATGAGCAGGTGTGGCATTTTGGCCAAATCTGCGATATACACTTCATTGGATATGGTCTTACCCAAAATCACCGGAAGATCATGCTTTGCATTTTGGAATTTCTCGGTAGCCAGGACAGATTTTACAGAAACCATTTCCCTGTTTTTGTTGGGTACCTCAATGCCGATGGTACCTTTTCCCGGAATCGGCGCGATAATCCGGATGCCAAGTGCTGACAAGCTGAGGGCAATATCATCTTCCAGGTTTTTGATCCTGGAAATTTTAACCCCGGCATCCGGCACAATCTCATAAAGCGTGACTGTCGGGCCAATGGTTGCTTTAATGCTGCTGATGCCAATTTTAAAATTAATGAGCGTTTCAACGATCTTATCCTTGTTTTGCTCAAGTTCTTCTTTGGTTACCTGCACATTGCCCTGATTGTAGTCGCTGAGGAGACTCAGGTCCGGGAACTGGTATGAACCAAGGTCGAGGGTTGGGTCGTAATGTTCAAGACCTTCGATGACTTTTTCGGCATTCAGATTCTCATCAACCTCAAAAGGCACCTCTTCAACCTTCTCCTCAATAATGGAATCGCCTTCAATATCAAGCTCGACAAGGCTGCCGTTTGTCCGCTGCTTGTTTGAACCGGTTTCGATTAGTGTCCAACTTTCCACGTCGGCATTTGAATCTTCTTCATCTGAAATTTCAACATCACTTAACCCGTCTTCATATTTATAATCATCTGTATTTTGGCTCGCTGTCGCTTGGTTTTCAGACATAGGATCCGACTTGCTTATGCCAATAATATGCGTGATGTTAAAAAAGTAAATAACAAATACCAGGAATAAGAATATCAGGAAAACATATGTACCCCAGCCCATCAGGCCATGCAACAATATGGCTATTTCAAAACCGATGCCGCCGGTGATATAGCTGATAAACACGGGATTTTGTTCATCGAGTGTAATGTATCCGAAAAGCGAACTGAGCCAGAAAGTGAAAAAAAGCAAAAAAACCAGATATCTTTTTATGGATATGATTTGTTTTCTGAACAGAATGTAAATGCCAAGCAGAAAAAGAAAAGGCGGAAATAAAAATGATGCAATGCCAAACCATTTATAGATAAAATAATGGCTCGAAATGGCGCCAAGCAATCCAAACCAGTTTTCTATTTCAAATCCTGTTTCGCGGATATCTGTTGTACGATATGCCTCTACCACACTTTGGTCAGCCTTGCCTGTGAACAGGTAGGAGAGAAATGCGATGAACAGAAAAAATGCGATTGAGACCAGAAATATCCCAACTGCGAGATGCAGCTTTCTGTCTCTAAGAAATCCCAGGCTAAATTTGCGTCTTTTCTTTTCCGGCTTGGTTTTTTTAAAGGTATTTGATTTATAAGTATTCTTCGCCATTTAACAATTTAAAAGCACAAAACTAATGAAATGAAGTATATGTTGTCGGCATTCATTAAAAATTGATTCGATTTAATCAAATACCTATCCAATTTTGACTTTGGCCAACTCTTTATTGATTTTTTTTATCAGAGCCGGCCCTTCGTAAATAAAACCGGTATAAAGCTGAACCAGGCTGGCACCTGCTTTGATTTTTTCCAGTGCATCTTCAGGTGCATTTATACCACCCACACCGATAATCGGAAAGTTTGTTTTTGCATGTTCGCGAAGGTAGCGAATCACTTCTGTTGACCTGTCCTTGAGTGGCTTCCCGCTCAAGCCTCCATTCCCAACGTAATCTAATCGGCTGCGGTCAGTTTGGAGACCTTCCCGCGAAATGGTCGTATTGGTAGCAACGACTCCGGCAAGACTCAATGCTTCAACTATTTCAATGATATCATCCAACTGTGTGTCCGTTAGATCAGGGGCGATCTTGAGTAAAATTGGCTTTGGAGCAACTTTCTCTTCATTTTTCTTTACCAATGTCTCGAGAAGCCGCTTTAAAGGCTCTTTCTCCTGAAGTGCCCTCAGATTGGGTGTATTGGGTGAGCTAACATTCACTACAAAATAATCCACAAAGTCGAACAACGCATCGAAACAGATTTCGTAATCCCTGTGCGCCTCTTCATTGGGTGTTATCTTATTTTTGCCAATATTTCCCCCTACGATCACCCCGGATTTTCTTCTTTTCAGGCGCCTGACAGCCATATCCACACCCATGTTGTTGAATCCCATGCGGTTGATCAGGGCATGGTCCTGCTTCAGGCGAAAAAGTCTTGGTTTTGGATTGCCTGGTTGGGCTTTTGGAGTAATGGTGCCGATTTCGATAAACCCAAAACCCAGCGCGGCGAATTCATCGATAAACCGGGCTTCCTTATCAAAACCCGCTGCAAGGCCAACCGGATTTGGGAATGTTATCCCAAAAACCTCTTGTTTGAGGTTCGGATTTCTATAATTGAAAAAATGATCCGGAAACCATCTAAGGCCTGGAATTTTACAAAAAATACTTAGTAACGTGGTGGCGATGTGATGCGCGTTTTCCGGGCTAAATAAAAATAGCAGGGGCCTGATTATATTTTTATACAATGTCTTTCTGTTAAGTTAATTCAATTCGTCTGCTGATAATCCTTCTGACATTTTCACAAAAAACCAGCGGAGGCATCGTGCGCCAGTTCACCATGTCCAGTCCGCCACCAAAATTGACGTAGTTGTCAATATCGTATTTCTTCCATTCATCCACCACAAAATCCCTGAAGTTAACGGCTGCTATCCAGCCATCCTCAACATCTTCAAACCACTCCTCGTAGTAGCAGTCATCCGAGCCATGAAAATTGAAGACATTTTCTCCGATCAGAATATATTTACTGATACCAAACTGAGCAAAGTGATCCACAATATTGCGCTTCAGATACATAATATCATTAGATATGGCATCATTCCATTCTCCAATAAATTCAATTACGGCAAATCCAAGATCATAATCCGCAAACAAAACCTTGATATACAACGTCTCCGAACCGATGTAATCCCAGGCCGGATCGATGTAATAATTGTAAATCGCATCCTGGTAAAATTCATAGTTATACTCCTTGCCATAAAACGGCGAACACTCGTCTGAAGCCGGGTCATAGTATTTTGTCCATGAATAATATGGTTCAATATCATGCATCTGCCTTAAATTAAACTTCCGACAATTTCAAATTTTGAAAAAACCCTTGAATCATGTGGTGCCCCTGCAATTTCTTCCGTCAGATCCTGACCTGCCCAATGTTCGTAATGCTGTCCATTTTTCCATAGTCGCGATCCGGAGACATCGTAGATCACCCCGCGATAAGCACACCAAATCTCTTCGCGGTCCTGGCCGTTTCTCAAGGCCAACTGGGATTTCGTGTATTTCTTAGGTGCATCAGACATTATGATGCAAAAATCAGAAGTTTTATAAAAAATCCGGCAATGATTTTTAATTATGTTGAATGAAAAGTTAAGCGGAAGAAACCTGGCGGTTATAGGTTCCTATTTCATGATTTTGGGTATTCAACTATATTGATCAAAACAATTTGCCTATTTTTATAGACTATTGTTTGGTAGGGAAATTTTTTTATTAAAAGTTATAGCTGAAAACTCTTGTTATTTAATAATTTTTAGATTTTTTTGCACTTTACAATGAATATCCGGGTGATTTTTTAGTGCCTGGAAAGTTTCAGGAGGATATTATAATTTCAAACGAGTACGAATGGGCATCTTCATACCTATTGCATTGGTTATTATTTGCTGCGTTATAATTTGGCGGGCAAGTGATGGCTTCACGGCAGCGTCTGATTTCATAGGCAGAAACCTTTCGGAGGGTGTGCGTGGCGCGACCATTAATGCCATTGGAAGTTCGTTGCCGGAAGTTTTTACCTCATTCTTTTTTCTTTTCTATCTGAAGGATGTCAATGGATTCTCAGGTGGAATCGGCACTACTGCCGGCAGCGCGATATTCAATGGAATGATCATACCTGCATTTGTCATCCTGATAGTTGTAGTAACGGGGATTGCTAAAACCATTAAGGTTTCAAGAAAGGTGATCCTCAGGGATGGAATATCCCTGATTATTGCAGAACTCCTGTTTATCATTATCATCAGCGGTAATTCGCTCCAGTGGTGGCATGGCTTGCTCCTGATGATTATTTACTTTGTTTATTTGTTTTACATGCTCATATCCATGAAGCGGCTTCCTGATCATAAAAGGAATAAGGAGCCTGAATTTACTGTTCATGAACCAATGCGTAGCGTATGGTACTATTTGTACACATTTGATCTAGAGCCGATTATCATTGGCAGAAAAAAGATGACCGATGCCTCTGCATGGTTATTATTGATCATTTCTACCATATCCATTGCACTGACGTGCCTGGTACTGGTGCAGTCGTGCGAGTGGATTGGAAGCGCAACATACACCATCCCCTACCTCGGCACCTTCGAAGGATTGGACATTCCCATTATGTTTGTCGCGGTGATTATTGCCTCAGCAGCTTCAAGTGTTCCCGACACGATCATTTCAATGAATGATGCGCGCAGAGGAAACTACGATGATGCCATTTCAAATGCATTGGGGAGCAATATTTTTGATATTTGCTTTGCTTTGGGCTTTCCGTTATTTATTTATACCCTGGTTTACGGGCCCATCCAAATGTCGGTGGAAGTTAGCGATCAGAGCTCCGAGCTCAGGATGTTACTTCTTATTCTCACCATTCTTGCTTTTGCCGTTTTTGCGTTCAGGAGGGTGGTAGGGTCGATTCAGGCTTATATGCTTTTACTGATATATGGTGTATTCACGCTATATGTGATTGGCAGGGGTGTAGCACATCCATTTGCCGGCGAAGTGGCCGGGTTTCTTCGCAATATTGTTGCATACCTGAATCTTCTTTAATGTTGCTTTTGAAAAATTCTTAATTTTGATATGCATAATGATCCAAACATTATGAAATCTTTAATTATTGTATTTGAATCAAATTAAAACTTAGCTAAGTTTAGTAGAGCAAACTTTTAGAAAATAACTTTTAGTATCATACACTAAACACCATTGTACCTTTTGTAACTGATTTTTTACCGGACATCTAAAAAAAGAAATTCATGGAAATGATTGCATATTTATTCCCGCTGATTGGGTTGTTAGCTATGTTGTTTGTGGTTTGGAGAACCAAATGGGTTGCCAGACAGGAAGTCGGCACACAAAAAATGGCCAATATCGCAGACCACATATCCAAGGGAGCGATGGCATTCTTAAAGGCTGAATACAAAATACTCATCGTATTTGTCCTGGCAATGAGCATCATCCTTGGAGTCAAAGGTTCGTTTGAGGAATACTCACATGCTCTGGTAGCTTTATCTTTTGTTGTTGGAGCATTCTGCTCGGCTTTTGCCGGTTTTCTGGGCATGAAAGTCGCCACTAAAGCCAATGTCCGTACAACAAATGCCGCCCGCACTTCACTTGGCAGGGCACTTGAGGTAGCATTTACAGGGGGGTCTGTTATGGGCATGGGAGTCGTTGGACTTGGCATCATTGGCCTCAGCAGCCTGTTCATCGTTTACACAACCATATTCGGTATTGAGTTTGATCAAATTACCAAGGTGCTTAATGTATTGGCCGGATTTTCCCTTGGCGCATCATCGATCGCATTATTTGCCCGGGTTGGGGGTGGCATTTATACCAAAGCTGCAGATGTTGGCGCCGACCTGGTAGGCAAAGTAGAGGCAGGTATCCCTGAAGATCATCCGCTAAATCCTGCCACCATAGCAGATAATGTCGGAGACAATGTCGGGGATGTCGCAGGCATGGGCGCCGACCTTTTCGAGTCGTATGTCGGTTCGATACTTGCCACCATGGTACTCGGAGCTGCATTTGTTGTTCTTCCTGAATTCAGGGAACAGTTTAATGGTCTTGGGGCGATTCTTTTGCCCCTTTCGCTTGGCGCAACAGGCATTATTATGTCGATCATCGGTACCTTTTTTGTCAGAGTGAAAGAAGGAGGAAATCCTCAAAGAGCTCTGAACACAGGCGAATTGGTATCTGCCATATTGATGGTATTGATTTCGATCGTGATTATTCGCTTTTTCCTTCCCGAAAGCTGGGAATTCGCCGGCCGGACCTTCACATCGTGGGGTGTATTTTATGCAACATTAGCCGGACTCCTCGCCGGAGTTGGCATCGGCAAAATCACGGAATACTACACCGGTTTTGGTACATTTCCGGTAAGGTCGATCGTGAGGCAATCGCTCACCGGCAGCGCTACGAACATCATCGCCGGATTGGGCGTTGGCATGCTTTCTACTGCTGTTCCGATACTTCTCATCGCCGCTGCCATCCTGATTTCTTTCAATTTTGCCGGGTTGTACGGCATTGCCATCGCTGCGGTGGGTATGCTGGCAAATACGGGAATCCAACTGGCAGTGGATGCCTACGGGCCGATATCCGACAATGCCGGTGGTATTGCAGAAATGAGTGAACTGCCGAAAGAGGTTCGAAAGCGTACCGATAAGCTCGATGCGGTAGGAAACACCACAGCGGCCATCGGGAAAGGATTCGCCATCGGTTCGGCAGCGCTCACCGCATTGGCATTGTTTGCTGCATTTATGCAACAAGCTCATATCCAATCGATCGACATCTCCAAACCCAACGTAATGGCCGGATTATTTCTCGGAGCTATGCTACCCTTTGTTTTTTCGGCACTGGCAATGGGCGCCGTTGGCCGCGCTGCCATGTCCATGATCCAGGAAGTCAGGCGGCAATTCAGTGATATTCCCGAACTGAAAAACGCACTTGAAATCATGAGAAAATATGATTCAAATCTTGAAAATGCCTCCAAGGAAGATTTGGATATTATTCATAAGGCCGATGGCAAAGCAGAATACGACAAATGTGTGGAAATTTCAACAAAAGCCTCGATCAAGGAAATGATTCTGCCGGGAATGCTTGCGGTGCTGGCACCGGTTTTTATAGGGTTTTCAGGTGGCGCCGAAATGCTCGGCGGGTTGCTGGCCGGAGTCACGGCATCTGGTGTGCTCATGGCTATTTTCCAGTCGAACGCAGGTGGTGCATGGGACAATGCCAAGAAAATGTTTGAAGAAGGTGTCGAAATCCAGGGGCAGAAATATTACAAGGGCTCCGCGCCCCACAAAGCAGCTGTAACCGGCGACACGGTTGGCGACCCGTTTAAGGATACTTCCGGTCCTTCACTCAACATTCTGCTCAAACTCATGTCGGTAGTGGCCCTGGTGATTGCGCCTTCCATTGCCATCAAAACTGATACTGCCATGCTTAATTCAGGAGAAAAGAAGGAAATCTTCCTGAAACCAAGTGATGCAGACGGTAGGACTTTTACAAATAATTCCAATTCTGTAGAAAACAAAATCCCAAAAGCAGGTGTTTCATCAAACTCCCTGGAGGTAACAGCATTTTATTAAACCTCCGATCAAGAGAAATTAAAACCCGGGTTGGCGTTTCTGTTTGAAACCAGTAATTTTGCAGACTTTATAAAAAAACTATGGCAAAACCTGTGATGATACTTTGTGCCACCAATCTCGGCAAAGCTGCGCTGGATATTTTCAAAAGCAATGAGGTGGTTGTGTATGGATTTCTTGATGATGATAAAAAACTCACAGGAACTGAAATCGACGACCTGACGGTACTCGGCACCACAGACGATGAATCCTATCTGAAAATCATTGGTAAAAATTGTGATGTATTTATCGCCTCAGATGACAATGCCTGGAGAGCCAAAGTGATCAAACACATCAAAGACTCCAGAAAGGCGATGCCTGTCAATGCCATCCATAAAAATGCGCACATCGCACCCTCGGCCATCATGCATCACGGTTGCCTGATCAACCAAAACGTGCAGGTAGGCTCCTATGCGGAAATCGGAAACCATTGCATCCTGCATACCGGGACAATCGTGGATTTTGCATCAAAAATTGGCGATTTCGTACAGGTCGGCTCCGGAAGTGTGATCGGTTCCGGCGTTCAGGTGGGCGATCATGCATTCATTGGGAGTGGCGTGACCATCGTAAGTGGCGTAAAAATAGGCGAAGGTGCCAGGGTGGGCGCCGGCTCTGTCGTTATATCAGAAGTAAAGAAAGGTGAAACAGTTTTTGGAAACCCGGCAACTGTGATTAAGTAAGTCAGCTCGGTTTTCGGTAATAAATCAGTTTTTAACCCATGAACGAATATTTAATACTCTTATACTATTGCTATACACGAATTGAAAATCCTGAAGAATTCAGAATCGCACATCATCTTTATTGCATAGAACATAACCTCCGCGGACGCATTATCATTGCCTCCGAAGGCATCAATGGCACCATCTCCGGTCTGAAGCGTGATTGCGAGCAGTACATGGCTGACCTGCAGGCCGATCAACGATTTGCACATACCGAATTCAAAATTGAGCCGCATGAAGGACATGCTTTTCAAAAACTAAATTTGCGCTTAAAGGATGAAATTGTGCATTCCGGCCTAAAGCACATCGATCCAAATATAAAAACCGGCCAATACGTGGAGCCGGAGGAATTTAAGAAAATGAAAGACGATGATGATGTGGTGATCGTAGATGTGCGCTCCAACTACGAAAACAGTATTGGCAGGTTCAAAAATGCCATCACTTTTGATATTGAAAACTTTCGGGATTTCCCTGATAAAGTGCAGGAACTTGAGAAATTCAAAGATAAAAAAGTCATCACCTACTGCACCGGCGGCATCAAATGCGAAAAAGCCAGCGCCTATCTGCTCGAAAAAGGTTTTAAAAATGTGTATCAACTCCATGGCGGAATTATCAAATACGGCCTCGAAACAGGTGGAGAAGACTTCGAAGGCAAATGCTATGTGTTCGACAATCGGGTGGTAGCCGATGTGAACAAGGTGAATCCGACCGTGATCAGTAAATGCCACATATGTGGCACTGATTGCGACCGCATGGTGAATTGCGCCAATCCGGATTGCAACAAGCATGTGCCGATTTGTGAATCCTGTGCCGAAACCATGGAAGGCGCCTGTTCAGAAAAATGTAAGTCGCATCCACGCAAGCGACCCTATGACGGCCGGGGTTTTTATCCAAAACGACTGAACGGCTACAATCCCTATCGCGGGATTGACAGATCCTGATTTTCTTTCATTTCTCTGAAGAATCATAGCCGACTTCTTTCCGAAATGGAATACGAATGTCTATTTTAGCCAGCAGATATTTTAATGATCTGTTCCGGCTTTAAAATCCCATTTTAATATGACAAAATTCTCAGAGGCTGATCTGATATTAAATAAAGATGGCAGTGTCTATCACCTCAGTCTGAAGCCTGCTCATGTTGCAGAAAATATTATTGTGGTCGGCGATCCGGGGCGTGTGTACCGGGTAAGCAGGCATTTTGATAAAATCACATTTGAAATGAACAAACGCGAGTTCATTACCCACACGGGCACCTACAAGAAAAAGCCCGTAACGGTGATGAGCACGGGTATGGGCGTGGATAATATCGAAATCGTAATGATCGAGCTGGACGCATTGTTCAACATTGATCTGAAAAAAAAGGTTGCCAGGCCAGAGCACAGGAGTTTTAACATCGTGCGCATCGGTACTTCCGGCGCCATTCAGCCGGGCCTCGAAATTGGCAGTGAGGTAATGTCAGAATATGGTGTTGGACTCGACAATCTGATGCAGTATTATCAACTGGATCAGGCTGCTGCTGAACTGGAATTGGCACAAAAACTTCGGGAAGCACTTAATATGCCATTTGATCCTTATATAGTTAAATGCTCCGCAACACTGAAAGAACGCCTAGGAGCAGGTTTTGTGCCTGGCAATACTGTCACCTCTCCGGGCTTTTACGCACCCCAGGGACGAAAATTGCGTATCCCTGTTTCCAATCCGAAATTTCTTGATCAGATCACCTATTTCAATCACAATGGATTTTGGCTGACAAACTTTGAAATGGAGACATCCATGCTCTACGCCATGGCAGGTATGCTTGGGCATGAAGCTTTGAGCATCAATGCCATCCTCGGCAACAGGGCACAGGGAAAATTTACTAAAAACCCATACGACACCATCGACTCCATCATTATGAAAGTTTTAGAACGCATTTAACTTTTTTATCATGTTTGAAAACATCTGTGCGAAAGTCCTTAACTGGCAGCAATTATCAGAACTCCGTGGACAACACCCCGGCAAAAAAATTGTATTTGCTACGGGCTGTTACGACATATTGCAATCAGGGCATGCCGTATTTTTCAATCAGTGCAAAAGCTTCGGTGACTTGCTTGTGGTAGGCGTCGGCAAGGATGAAACGCTCCGGCAACTCAAAGGTCCCGGCAGACCGGTGAATCCGGAAAATAACAGGGTATATCTTGTTGCCGCCATGCAGAATGTAGATTTTGCCGTACTCAATGACAATGAGATTGGTGATGGCAAAATTGACTTTAAAGAGGTAATGACATTGTTGAAACCGGATATTTTTATCCTCAACGATGATGATTCGTCGGTTACACCCAAGAAAGAGCTTTGCGATGCCCTTGGTGTAAAAATAGAATTTGTGACCAGGGAAGTGCCCAAAGAACTGCTCCCCACTTCCACCACCAATATCATCAATAAAATCAATTACAGCCTGAAAGCGCCGCTGCGCATCGACTTCTCCGGCGGCTGGACGGATGTGCCATTCATAATGGAAGGAAAAAAAGGCTACGTTTCCAATGTGGCCATCCGGCCATTGGTGGAATACAAAGGCGGCAAGTTTAATTTCTCAGGCTATCCGCGTGGTAGCGGATTGAGCACTTCCACAGCCGCCAAGTTGCTCGAGATGCTCAATTCAAAAACCTACAACGCAGAGCCGAAATCGCTGGAAAACATAGGCGAGGATCTCTTTAACCTCGAAAACCAGGAGCTACAGTGGTTTATCGGACGACAGGACCAATATGCAATTGTATTTGGCGGTTTTCATTGCTTTGAATTTGGGGATAATTACGCCAAACCTTTACCGCTTGAAGTTTCAAAAGAAACGCTCGAAAAATTCCGCTCGCATCTGTTGCTGCTGCATACAAGCGAATCGCGCAATGCCCAGGTGGCTGTGGAAGAGGTGTACAAATATTATAAAACTCCCAATGGGCAGCAGGCCATATCCGAACTGACAGCATGCGGTTATGAATTTGCGCAGGCACTTTCCGGGGCCGATTTCGAACAATGCGCAGCGATTATTGAACGCAACTGGAACGCGCAGAAGTTGTTGGCGCCTTCCTCTACTAACCCAAAATTAGATGAAATGTATCAGCACGCCAAAGCCAATGGCGCTTTGGGTGGAAAACTATGCGGGGCAGGTGGAGGCGGGGCGTTTGTATTTTTCTCTTACGATGTGGAAAACCTTAAAAAAGCCATGAAACAGAAATTCGTGGATGCTTTCGAAATTGATTTCGAATTTGAATACCGGAACATCAAAGAGATGAATCTGCTTTAGAATTTATTTAATAATCATCGCCACAAAATCACTCAAATGGCAACAACTTCATTAAATCCCAACAGCAATCCCATTAAGCTCAAGATAACCCTTGAACAAATCGACTTTTTAATCTCCCGGAAAATACTTGTGCCGGAAGAAATCGACATGATGCAACTGCACATCGCCATTCAAATTGCGATGGGTTGGGAAATGTCACATCTCTTTGAATTTAAAGACAAGGAATACCGCAATGAAATCAGCATCCTGGAATCATTCGATGATGATATGGACGATATGTTCCCGGGCAGAAGAGTCAGAACTTTTAAACCTGAGCTCGTCTCCCTCAAAAAGGAATTTATTGAAAACCGGGGCGGCAAACCGTTTTACTATCTCTACGATTTTGGTGATTCCTGGCTCCATAAAATAAGTTTCCTGAAACCCACAAAAAAAGACCTTGAGCAGTATAATGGGGATCCGATTTGTGTGGAAGCAAGTGGCGCGTGCCCACCCGAAGATGTGGGAGGAACCTGGGGATATATGGAATTTCTGGATGCAATAAACGATAAGAAACATCCCGAATACGACGATTACCGGGATTGGCTCGAACTGAAAAAGGGAGAAAAGTATGATCCTGAATTTGTGGACATCTCCAGAGCAAATTACGCTTTGCGGCAATTAAAAATTTAGCCTTTGTGGAAAACTACCTCTAAGAATTATTTTGAGGCCTGACCATAATAAATCCATATCATTTTCCAGGCCGTGATTAACGCTGCACAGGATGCATCAATTGCTCATTGCAAATAAGTCCTAAATAAGACATTCTATTTGTTCTTTTAGTTCTATATTTGCAGAACTAAAAGAACCTCTTATTCGTTTAGCAAAGCGATGCTGACTAAAAAACAAACAGAGCTTATAGAAAAAATTGGTATTCACTTCGAGCAGACGATGCCCCCTGCTGCGGCCAGGATACTTGCCCTACTCATTGTTTCTGACCAGGAAGCTTACGGCTTTGAAGAAATTAAAGACACCCTTCATCTTAGTAAAAGTGCGACATCCAATGGATTGAACTTTTTGCTTAGCGTGAAAAAAGTGGAATACTTCACCAAAAGCGGGGACCGGAAGCGCTATTTCAGATGGAGCCCGAGAAGCATCATGCAGCATTTCCGCGAGGGAATTGAAAATGTTCTGGGGTTGAGCGTCATTTTAGAGGAGGTACTAAACTGCAAACAAAAAAGAGAATCATCCAACTACCATCAACTGGAAGAATTAACAGATTTAATGAATTTCCTGCGGCTGGAAATGCCGGGCGTTTTTGCCAGATGGGAACAAAGCAAATCAACTAAACATAATGCATCATGAACGAGATTGTGAATAATGTCGAGAGAATACTGGCAAACTACAACATCTCTTTTAAAAATCTGAATCAGCACAGGGCGCGCATGCTCATGCTCGAGTCCTCCAGTCCGGACAGGCTGAGAAAATTTATGCAGGAGCAGTTTCATAAGGACATAAACATGGACGAAGCAAAAGATCTTGAAATACTTTTGCTAACTTACCAGTACATCGATCAAAATTGATGTGAAGCTGAATTATGGTGACCATCAGTATTTTAAAAAAGAATAAATTAAAAAGACTCCTGCGGTTTGGTTTACTTACCAGCCTGATTTTTTTTACCATTTTTTATATTGATACCAAGCGGTTTTATCCTTCTCAGATGATCGATGGGTTCATCTTTGGTATCCTGATCGGTATTGTAGAGGAGATAACCGGAAATCGGAAAATAGCCTCCATTTCGTTGCCTATCCAGTTCCTGATCAAGATGATTGGAATCGTGACTATCATCGCCATTCTGGCCGTTTTTTTTATCTTTAAGATCATGCTTATCAAAGGTATTGATTTTCAATCCGTCATAAACCATTGGGCAGAAAGGGGATTCTCCGGCCGGTTGATCACTGCATTTGTGGTGGCTTTTACCGTATCTACATATTTTCAAATAGAAAAACTTGTTGGTAAAAACATGCTTTTCAATTACCTGAAAGGCCAATACCGCAGACCAAAAAAAGAAATCAGGGTGTTTCTGTTTCTGGATTTAAAATCATCAACAACCCTGTCAGAAAAATTGGGAAATGATGTGTACTATGCATTCCTCAACGATGCCATTTATGAAATGTCGGAGGCAATCATTCAAACCAAAGCTGAGATATATCAATATGTTGGCGATGAGATTGTTTTTACCTGGCCTCTGGAAAAGGGCATTACCAATAATAACTGCCTTAAGTTATGTGAACAAATCTTTATCCGGCTCGAAAAGAAAAAATCATATTTTCAGAAAAATTATGGGTATCAGCCAAAATTTAAAGCCGCACTGCATGCGGGTATCGTACTGGCAGCAGAGATCGGTCACATCAAAAAGGACATCGTTTACAGTGGTGATGTGCTCAACGTGACCTCGCGTATGGAGTCGCTATGCGGCGAACTGGATGCCGATATATTAATTTCAAAATCCCTGTTTAATTTGCTCGATAAAAAGCACGAAATCATCTATGAAGACCTTGGCCCGATCACTTTGAAAGGCAAGGACGAAAAACTGGAACTCGTGAAAATCTTTTCGCCCAATGCTTCTTTCCACAAGGAGCGAAAAGAAATCGAAAAGGTGCTGAAAGGCCAATAGTCAATTTCGCTTTTCCCGAGGCAAACCCATTTCCATTTCTTCACCCATCGAACCAATCAAAATTTTAAATTGTTTTGCCATTAAGGTCATCAAAATATTGCTGAAAAATGGAAAGCACTTTTCTGGATAAGGCAACACCGCCAAAAGAATCTGATCTCAGTGAAAAACTTGGATCAAGGTATCAGCTCTGGGCAGAACTGAAGAACTGGACTTTAGACTATCTTAAAAATTCCGGCGAGGAATGGTCTTTCCCAGGGAAGAAATATGGCTGGAGTTTAAGATTAAAAAGCAAAAAGCGGAACATTATCTATTTTATTCCCCACGAAGGGAACTTTACTGTTGTCTTCGTATTTGGCCAAAAAGCAACAGATCAAATCATGGAAAGCAACATTTCCAAAACCATAAAAACTGAACTCTTCAATGCCCGGGTTTATGCCGAAGGTCGCGGCATCAATATCGATATGAGTGATGATTCGATCCTGAACGACATAAAAACACTGATTCAGATCAAAACTGAGTTTTGATTGACGGTAGGAAAACAGATACCAGAGCTTGATCATTTTTAATTTTTTTTACCTTCTGTCAATTTCTAATTTTACAGGAAAAATGTTTTCTATACACTCCTGCGGGATGTCCAGATAATCAATTAGCTTATGCACCATATCTCCATAAACAATACAATCAAAAAACTGCTTCCCGGACTCAGGCTGGGATGTTTGGAATGTTCTGTGCAAATACAAACAAGTAATGACAAAATCATATCACTGGCAGATAGTATATTCACTGATATTTGCAGCACATTGAGTATAGACCAGGTAAGCCAGAAGCCGTCCATCAGGGAAACCAAGGAAGCTTACCGGATATTAGGCAAAGATCCCAGCAGGTACCGACCCTCAGCCGAAGCCCTCACCCGCAGGATAGTCGGGGGCAAAGACTTATTTTGGATCAATAACATTGTGGACATACTCAACCTGATCTCGCTGGAAAGCGGATTTTCGATCGGAGGGTATGATGCAGATAAAATAGTTGGAAATATCGAATTTGGCATAGGCAGGGAAAATGAGCCTTACCAGGCCATCGGACGCGGTGAATTAAATATTGAAAATCTCCCACTCTTCCGCGATGATCTTGGCGCATTTGGCAGTCCGACCAGCGATTCGCTGCGCACCATGGTCACTGACGAAACCACCAGATTTTTAATGATTATTATAGACTTTGGCGGAAACAAAAAACTGGAAAGCACGCTTGATAAAAGTGTTGATCTATACCGGAAATTTGCCGACATAAGTGATATCAGTACACAAATCGTTTCTGCCAATAAATAAAAAATATAACCTTTGCTGTTCTTAGGATTGCATATCTGCCACAATTTCGCCGTACAGAAATGTAAATATTTTTTGCTGCTATATTGAAGCTAGTGTTATGTTAACTGGAAATTGACGGATTACATGTTTCTCGCTAAGTCGCAAAGAAGCCAAGAAAATTGACTTTGCGCCCCTGCGACTTAGCGTGACACCCGAAATACCATGGTTAACTTAACACTAGTGGCAACTTAAAAAAGTATTAGTTGTGTGATATGAGTTTTTAGTATATGTCTTTTAAGCAGAACAAACCTTTACCACTTTAAATAACATGGCCAGGATTTTTTAACTTGCCCCACAAAAATTCACGAACAAACCAGCACTTTTATGAAAACCTTCAGCCTTTTTTTTATCCTGGTTCTTTGTGGCATTATCCTGAATGCGCAATCACCAAATTATGTATCTATCAGCGAAATGGAGCGACTGAAAATGCTTGAAAAACCCACGAAAGGCGCCGACGTGGTATTTGATACAGACACCTATAACGAAATCGACGATCAATTCGCCCTGGTGTATGCGCTATTGTCGAAGGAAAGTTTTGATCTGCAGGCTGTTTATGCCGCGCCGTTTTCAAACAAGCGCGCCGACAATCCTACCAAAGGCATGGAGTTGAGCTATGAAGAAATAGTGCGCATCCTCGACAAAATGAAAGTCAGCCCGGATGGGTTTGCATTTAAAGGTTCAAAAAACTACCTGTCAAAAGATTTTAAGCCTGAATCCAGTCCTGCCACGGATGATATGATCAAAAGGGCCATGAAACATTCGCCTGAAAATCCCCTCTACGTGGTCGCGGTCGGTGCGATTACCAACGTCGCCAATGCCATATTGCTGAAGCCGGAAATCACTAAAAACATCGTGGTAGTGTGGCTGGGTGGCCATGCACATAATTGGCCGAACACCAGGGAGTTTAACATGATGCAGGATATCGCTGCAGCGAATGTGATTCTTGATAGCGGCGTGCCGTTTGTGCAGTACCCGTGCATGGGTGTTGTGAGCCAGTTTACGACAACCGTTCCGGAAATGGAACATTACCTCAAAGGCAAAAACGCCATTTCCGATTACCTGCTGGAAATATTCAAAGATTACCACAAAGATCATTTTGCCTGGTCGAAAGTGCTGCGGGACATGACCGCAGTGGCCTACCTGATCAACAGCGACTGGACACCTTCCCAGCTGGTACACGCGCCGCGGGTCAGTGACACAGACATGTATATGTTCAATGCCAACCGCCACCTGATGCGCATGGCCTATCACATCAACCGCGATGCGATTATGAAGGATTTCTTTCTGAAATTGCAGGGGTTTGGGAAGTAGGTGATCTATAATAAATTAAATAAAGTGAAATATGCGATTCCGTAATCTATTGGCCAGTTCTTATATAAGGATAAGCATTAGTGATCCTTTTTAAATTCAAACCTAATAAATGAAAGTGATCGTCATAGGAGGTACAGGTCATATTGGCACCTGCCTGGTGCCGCGATTGGTAAGTGCTGGCCATGAGGTGATCTGTGTGAGCAGGCAAAAAAGTGCACCCTACAGTAAAAATCCACTTTGGGAATCAGTCAAACACATCACCATCGACCGGACAAAAGCGGAAGAACAGGGGACTTTTGGTGCACAGATAAAAGAATTGCATGGTGAAATCATCATTGACCTGATTTGCTTTACACCTGAAAGCGCGGCAATACTCGCCGGATCGCTTATGGGTGAGATTCAACATTTTATTCATTGCGGCACCATGTGGGTGCATGGCTACAGCGAACAGGTTCCAACACGTGAGACGCAGGAGCGTAAACCGATTTGCAATTATGGCAAAAACAAAGCAGAGATTGAATCCTATCTTCTTTCTATCTGTGGTCAGAAAAATTTTCCTGTCACCATTCTGCATCCCGGACATATCACAGGCCCGGGCTGGCTGCCCATAAACCCGGCAGGAAATCTCGACCCATCGATATTTATAAAACTTGCCGGAGGCGAAGAAATCACTTTGCCCAATTTCGGAATGGAGACCATTCACCATGTACATGCTGATGATGTGGCACAAGCATTTATGAATGCCATAGAAAACAGGCAAAATTCCATCGGGGAAAGTTTTCACGTCGTTTCGGAACAAGCGCTAACACTCAGAGGTTATGCCAATGCGGTGGCAGGATGGCACGGGCATGAGGCGAAAATCAGTTTTCTTCCATGGGAAGAATGGAAAAAAACAGTAAGTCAAAACGAAGCCGAACTGACATTAGATCATATTGCCCACAGCCCCAATGGAAGTATAGAGAAGGCAAAGAAACTATTGAACTACAACCCAAAATATAGTTCGCTCCAGGCTGTTCGCGAAGCGATGGATTTCTATTTTAAAAAACAAGGCATCCGCATCACCGGTTAATTGAAATGATCTTACTCAGAATTCCCGATACACTAATTGTGCTGAATGGAGAAGTTTGCGGAAAATTATCCCGATCGGATTGAAAATGATTATGATAAATCGCTCATGAGGAGAATTTCAGAATAAGGAAATGTGATGGTTTTATTTCGATCTTTAAAGCATCATTCTCTGCTATTCAGAAACTGAATAATTTTCCATTAATTTTACCATCCAATACCCTTTGCTATATTACTTATTGCAGACAGAGGTTCAACAAAAACAGAGAAATAATCTGCACTACCGGTGACATCCTGAAATCAAATTCATTTCCTGGCAGACTCAATACTGTAATAATTGTATATTTGTTTGACAATTTCAGAGATATGAAAACAATCACCGGCACATATCACAATGGTAAACTTGAGTTGGACAGTCCCTTCGAGTCTAAAAAACCGGTTAGAGTTACTCTTATACTTGAGGAGGAAGAATCGAAGCAACTGAAAATTTCTGATTTTTCTTTCGCTGAAACACAGGAATTGTTGAAAGACTGCACTACGTCATTTTCGAATGAAGTTATAGAAGAAAGAAGGCATGGATTATGAGGATTTTTTTTGACACTTCCTCGTTGTTCAAATTGTATCATCAGGAAGCCGGCACCCGGGAATTAATGGATTTTTTTCAATACAATTCCATAGAAAGAATTTATCTCGCCGAAATCACAAAACTTGAATTTGCCTCCGCTGTCTGGAAAAAATGTCGAAAAGCAGAAATCGAAATAAGTAGAGCAAAAAAACTCATTGAGAAATTCCAACTGGATTCTATAAAATATAGCTACATACCAGACACAACTAATTTAAAAGCATTGGCCAGTGATTTAATCGAGAAGCACTGGAATAAAGGCCTGAGAACCCTCGACTCACTTCAATTAGCGTCAGGAATAGTTGTCAAAGCAGAAATCGAGTATTTCTTTACTTCCGATGACATCCTTAAAGAAATTTCTGAAGACGAGGGACTAAAGGCAAGATAAAACGTTTAATTTCCAACATATTTGAAAGTTCTTCGAACGATTATTCAATGATACTAATTGCAGACAGCGGTTCGACAAAAACAGACTGGAGGCTGATGGATGAAAATTCTATCATCAGCATGGTGAATACAAAGGGATTTAACCCATATTACCAGCAGATTGAGGAAATGGTAGCCGAAATAGAATCCGCCCTGGTGCCTGCCCTCAACACATTACAAGTTAAAACCATTTATTTCTACGGTTCCGGCTGCTCAACAAGGGAAAGGCAAAAGAAAATATCCGACGCGTTGACACCCTTTTTTAACGGCGCTGAAATTTTCGTACAATCAGACCTGATTGGTGCGGCAAGAGCGCTGAGCGGTAACCAACCCGGTATTGTCAGCATATTGGGTACCGGCTCCGGATCGTGCCGGTACGACGGCAATCAAATAATTGAAAATATCCCATCCCTCGGCTTCATTCTCGGCGATGAGGGCAGTGGTGCCTGGCTTGGCAAAAAGATGGTGACGGATTTCCTCAGAGGACACATGCCGCAAA
>CAYZWN010000018.1:0-40175 GCA_964482185.1 uncultured Roseivirgaceae bacterium | reverse complement strand
CACCCCTGTTGGCGACTAATATTTTATGGAATTTTCCCATATATATGAACTAATTTATTTCTACTGTCATATCAACGGTAATCTGTCCGTATTCCAACGATTTTAAACCTGGCCGGACAAAACTCTTTCCTCAGTTCTACACACTCAAAACGAAGCATCAACTTCGCCTTTGCGTCTTCGCAGTGTAACTAAAACCACATTTCATTTTACTATCAAATATAATTGAGCACCATTTCAATTACTAAAGTATGGAGTTTAATTGAAAAACCGCTGAGAGATTCCTGTTCAGCTTTTGCGCACATCGCAAGCCCTGTACAGGAATAACAACGGGTGCATTCGTCATTTAAACCTTGACCTGACACCAGAAACCGGAATTTTTTACGAATTGGAATTAATATAAAAAACTCCGCCCGGCAAACCCTATATTTGAAAAAATACGTAAAATATCCATAATTGAAGGAAAAAAATAAGTCTGTCAATTACTATTGTTTCCAAACCATGAGTAAGACACTTATTATCATCACGATATCCCTCCTGGCAACCGGTTTCACCCGGAGCCAGCACTTAAGCATCGACAGGCATCAGCCTGAACGAATCGAATGGTTTCGCGATGCCGGATTTGGCCTGATGATCACCTGGTCGCCTGATGTTTTGCTCGGTGCTGAAATCAGCATGAGCCTTGAAGGTGCCTCCAAAGCTTATCAGGACATGTATTTCAATCAATTGCTCAAGGCATTTAATCCTGAAGGTTTTGACCCTGATCAATGGGCAGGCCTCGCCTCCATATCAGGAGCAAAATATGTGGTCATTACCGCTAAACACCACAACGGTTTCTGCATGTGGGATACGAAAACCACGGATTTCAGTATCATGAATACCGGGTATGGGCGGGACATACTTAAAGAAATCATTGAGGCATTCCGGAAATATGACATCGCCATTGGATTGTCTTATGCGGTGTCTGACTTTCATGTATTGTATAAACAAGGTCATCCGGTAAGTCTGAAAAATCCGCTCGCTTCGCCGGCAGTTAATTCGGCGCTATGGGAAATCAACAAAATCCAGCTTCGCGAATTACTCGGTAACTATGGAAAAATTGATATTTTATCCATAGAAGACAAAGCCGACTGGGCCAATCCATTGGTTGCAAACTTTGCGTGGGACCTTGAGCCGGAACTTGTGATAACCGGAGCAGGCATGGAAACTCAAGCGTTTTTCATTCCAAAGGAAAGTAAAAAAGCCCCCTGGGAAATGCGTATAAATGCCGGATATCACCATCAGTATGTGGAAGATGATCATTTTAAAACCTCCGGATCGGTATTGAATATGCTCGTTGAAACCAGAGCGAAGGGTGGCAATTTTTTATTAAATATCAGTCCGGATGCGCATGGCGCTATTACACAAAATCAACAAATCATCCTACGCCAAACCGGCAATTGGCTTCTGGCAAACGGAGAAGCAGTGACAAGTGTACGACCTGCGCCAATCATTCAGGAAAACGGAACCTGGTTTACCCAATCAAAAGACGGAAAAATTATTTATGCCTTCATAACCCAAACCGGGTGGAAATGGCCTGAAGAAAGGGCATTTTTCTTTCGTGCTTTGAAAGGTTCAAAAAACACAAAAGTGACCGTACCGGGTCAGTACGACACCGGGGACAACAAACTTTGGCCGTACCCACCGGCCATTTCGGTTGTTGACGAAGGCATTTTCGTCGGACGGGTAAGAAAGCAACAGTTCAACAAAACAAACAATTATCCGGTTGTCTTACGTTTTGAGGGAATTGAAATCAGAGAATAGACGTGCTTCCGGTAATTTGATGCATTTGTAAAATCAACTGTCGTATGCAAATATTTTTTTCCGCACTCAGCCTCATTGTGTGAAGCGCGGTACAACTATTCCCCATGGGTTTCGAACCATTTCAGGATATACACCACCTTAGCAATGAGGTTGCTGGGTCGCGCAGCAATGCCATGCGATGCTCCCGGTATCCTTACCATAGCCGATTCCACCTTACGCAGCTTCAGAGCTTTATAATACTGCTCCGTTTCTGATATGGGTGTCCGGTAATCTTCCTCTCCGGTCAATACCATGGTTGGGGTGCTTACATTGCCTACATATGTAATGGGTGATCTTTTCATATAGTGCTCCGTATCTTCCCAGGGCATGGCTGGAAACCAGTATTCCGAAAAGAAAACCGACATGTCGGCCGTCAGGACAAAACTATACCAGTTGATGACAGGCTTGGCAACAACAGCCGCTTTGAACCGGTCAGTATGCCCGACTATCCAGGCAGAAAGCACACCTCCACCGCTGCCACCGGTCACGAAAAGCCGGTTTTCATTAACAAAACCTTTTTCAATCAAGGCATCCACCCCACTCATCAGATCCTCATAGTCGTGATTGGGATAGTCGTGGTGGATCAGATTGCCAAATGCCTCACCGTAGCTTGTGCTACCCCGCGGATTGATGTAAAGCACCACATATCCGGCAGCGGCAAACAATTGCATTTCCGCGGTGAAGCGATCTCCATAATTAGCAAACGGGCCGCCGTGAATTTCGAGGATCATGGGGTATTTTTTATCTGGATCAAATTCAGGAGGCGTTATGACCCAGCCCTGAATCTTCTTTTTGTCATAGCCCGATTCAAACCACAATTCTTCTGTTTTACCGACTTTTTTGTAACGGAACAGATCATCATTCAAATTCGTAAGTTGCTTCCTTTTTCCTTTGGAATCAATAACCGCAAGATCAGCAGGGAAGTCGGGCGTAGAAATTGTGTATGCCAGACTGCCATCTTTTGAAACACTGTAATCTCCGGAGTTGTAGGGCCTTCCCAAACTGGTTCCGCCAACATTGCCTGCCTTAGTTGATACTTTGCCGCTAAGGGTAATGTACCCGATTTTTGTATTGCCCAGGTCGTCATATAAAAAGTAGAGCCCCTTGCCTTCCGCGTCCCATTCAAGGGCGCCAATATCCCGGTCAAACCCGGTAGATATCTCTTTTGACTTACCTGAGGAAATATCATAGTTGTACAATTTTGTTACCTGGTATCCCTGCTTTTTGTCATCAAACCCGAGAAAAGCAATTGTTTTACCATCCGGTGAAAGCACCGGGCTTTGATCCGGACCGTTTCTGTCGGTAAGCTGCAGCACTTCTTTTGTATCAATATCGATCTGATACAATTCAGAATTCATCGGTTGGTACTGGGCATCCTCTCTCAAATTGGCAGAAAAAAAGATAAATTTTCCATCAGCTGACCAACTCAGTCTGCCTGCATGATCGTGCGCAGAATAGGTAAGCTGAAGTGGCGTGCCTCCATCAGTGGAGAGGATAAACAATTGCCAGTTGCCTGGTTTTGCATATCCTGCTCCATCGCGCCGATAGACGAGCTGATCAATAAACACCGGCGGGTCATTCCATTTGGCTCCTTCCGGTTTTGCCGGCATTTTGGCAAAAGTTTCTCCAGCCGAAGGCACAAACATGCTGAAAGCGATCCATTTTCCATCCGGCGATACGGCAAGTCCGCTCTGCGATGGCTTCGTATTGGATATCTTTGCAATGTTTCCTTTGTCAAGCCAAAGCTTATAGATTTGCGTACTGCCAGCGGCATTTGATTGATAAAATATGATTTTCTGATCCGCACTCCAGACTGGATTGAAATCATTCTGGTTGCCATACGTGAGGGGTCTGTTTTCGGTGCCATCTGCATTGATCAACCAGAGATTTGAATATTTCCTGTCTGTTTGTATATCAAAATAATTGCGCTCGTAAATGATGTGCTTCCCATCCGGGGAAATTTTTGGATTGCTCACATATTCCATGTCAAAGACGTCAACAGGTTCAAGCGCCTTTTTTGTCTGCCCAAACACAGCTGACACCGTAGATATGCCCAGAATCATCAGAACTAATAATTGATTTCGCATTTTGAAAATGATAGAGTTGATAAAAAGCATGATATTAGTGATATCTTTAAGAATAATCAAAACTAACTTTTGTTAAGCTTGATTATATGTCCAATAACACCATGATGAAAAGAAGGAATTTTATTAAAAACACACTGGCTACCGGTGCCGTTTTAAGTACCGGATCCTGCCAGACAAGGAGAGTTGAAAATGATATTCAAACGCCGGCAAATGATCTTTTTGAATTTAACGAAGTACCCATCTCATCGCTTGCTTCCTTTATTGATTCGGGAAAATATACTTGCGAAAAAATCGTCCGTTTATATCTCGACAGAATCATGGCGATCGATAAAGATGGTACTGCCCTGAATGCCGTCATCGAGCTGAACCCGGATGCAGTGTCAATTGCCCGAAAACTGGATGAGGAACTTAAAAACGGGAAAAAAAGAGGCGCGCTGCATGGTATTCCCATCATGCTCAAAGATAATATTGATACCGTCGGAAAAATGATGACTACTGCAGGTTCACTGGCGCTTGAGGGCAATTACGCCAGGCAGCATTCCTGGGTTGCCCAAAAACTTGAGGAAGCAGGCGCAGTAATCATTGCTAAAGCCAATCTGAGCGAATGGGCTAATTTCAGATCAACCAGATCGAGCAGTGGCTGGAGTGGTCGCGGAGGGCAGACGAGAAACCCCTACATACTGGATCGAAACCCATGTGGCTCGAGCTCAGGATCGGCCGTAGCAGCTTCTGCAAATTTATGTGCCTCAGCCATCGGCACCGAAACCAACGGATCCGTGGTATGCCCGTCCTCTGCCAATGGTATTGTGGGCATCAAGCCAACGGTCGGATTGGTGAGCAGATCCGGAATCATCCCGATTTCGCACACCCATGATACAGCTGGACCTATGGGCCGGACGGTTGAAGACGCGGCAATGGTGCTTGGCGCCCTCACCGGAGTTGATCCAACGGATGATGCGACACTGCGCAGCGAGGGTAAATATTTCACGGATTATCCTCAGTTTCTGAAAACAGGTAGTTTACAAGGCAAAAAACTTGGCGTCGCAAAACACTACACAGGATTTCATGCTGAAGTAGATCTGTTATTTGAAAAAGCCAGACAAGATTTGACTGACCTCGGTGCAAGCATCGTTGAAATTGATGCTTCTGACCTGAATAATGACAGCGGACGAGATGCTTATGATGTGCTGTTGTTCGAATTCAAGCACGACCTGAACGCGTATCTGGCTAACTGCCCGGACAACATCTCATGCCGGACGCTGGAAGATCTTATCAGGTTCAATAATGAAAATTCGGCACAGGAGATGCCGTTTTTTGGCCAGGAGATTTTTATCGCGGCTCAGGAAAAAGCCGGCCTCGACAGTGATGCGTATAAAAAAGCGCTTGATAATGTCTTAAAATCCAATGGCCCGAATGGTATAGATCGCGTTTTGGACAAATATGGCATCGATGCCATCATCGCCCCGACCGGCTCACCGGCCTGGCCTACAGATGTGATCAACGGCGATCACTTCATTGGCAGCAGTTCTTCCCCCGCGGCGCGATCGGGTTATCCGAACATTACTGTGCCAATGGGTTTCATTCACGGTCTTCCTGTGGGAATTTCCATTTTTGCAGAGGCTTACAGTGAACCAAAACTGATTGGTTTTGCTTATGATTATGAGCAGGCCACAAAGCACAGAAAAGCGCCTGGATTCATTCCGACATTTAATTACAAATTATAAACACCAGATGCTCGATCTCAGGATTTTTGCCGGTGATTCGTTCTTTTACCCAATACAAGACAACACCTACCTTTGCTTCAAGGCTTTGGAGCGGCATGACCGCGATAAACTACTGGCTGGATTTAAAAAGCTTTCAAGCAAATCAGTTTACCTCAGGTTTTTTGGTTTTATGAAAGAACTGACTGAGGAACAGGTTGACGATTTGCTCAATACCGACAAGCAGGACCATGTAGCCTGGGCTGCCATGGATATTTTACAGGACGAAGCCATTGGCGTAGGCATCGGTCGTTTCAGAAGATCAGTGACCAACCCAAGGGAAGCAGAACTGGCGCTCACTGTCATCGACGCATATCAGGGCAAAGGAGTGGGTACCGTGCTTTTGGGTGTGATGTACTACCTCGGCGCCATCCTCGATATTGATATTTTCACCGGAATTATCATGGCAGATAATGCCAGGCTCATCAGGCGGTTTAAGGAGCTCGGCGCAGACCTGACACGCAAGGGAAGTGAATACGAAATGCGTCTGCCGGTATTCAGGAATTTTGATGAAATACCAAAAACACGTTACGCCCGCACACTAAAGCCTGTGCTGCAATTTTTAAAAGAAAATGATTTTTGCGGGTGAGTTGTAGCCAGCATAAGTACCGTAGCGGAATAAGTTTAAACAGCATTGAGTTGTATTAAAACAGATACCGGGAGGTTATTAAAACCATTTTCGGACATATAAAAATAAGTTTCTAATGCTACTGCGCACATCCTGATAGGCATCCACCAGTATCATAAAAGGAGTAATCAGGGGTGGATACAGTTATAACCTAAATCTTGTAGCACAAAATTTTAAACTTGTATTGCATTGTCGGTTGGGGCATAAATTTCCATTCTATTTCCGGGTCAAACCCTGGGAATTCTTATGTCTTTCTTTAGATTGTTGAGATAAAATAAGGATCAAAAAAAGGTTTATATATACTAAAAAGACGTTGAATTCAAATATAATATAGTTTAATCTATATTATTTTGATATATTTATTCCATTATGTCAAAAAGGCCGAAGTTAAAACCAATAAGTCAGGAATTAATTCTCGATCGACTGAAGTTTGAGAACCCCTGGTGGGTTTCAGGAAGTATTGATGGGGAGTATGATGAAATGCAACGAAGATTGTATTTCGATCTGTTTTTCCCGCTTGTTGAAGAATTGGACATCAGGCGGGCTGTTGTGTTAATGGGTCCCCGGAGAGTAGGTAAAACTGTGATGATGCACCATGGCGTGGGGGGACTCCTTCAAAATGGCGTGAGCAATCATAAAATTTGCTTCATCGGTATTGATAATCCGATATATCTGAATATGGGACTGGAGGAGTTGTTTTTATTGGCGCGCAGGGCAGTCAGTAGTGAAACTCCAAATGGCTGGTACGTTTTTTTTGATGAAATACAATATCTGAAGAATTGGGAAGTCCATCTAAAGGTACTGGTTGATAGTTACCCGCACACCAAATTTATTGTTTCCGGGTCGGCTGCTGCAGCACTTAAATTCAGAAGCAATGAGAGCGGCGCAGGCAGGTTTACTGAATTTATGTTGCCTCCCCTCACCTTTCATGAATACATACATCTAAAAAATTTTACACATCTCATTCGTCCAGCTACGATTAAGTGGAACGGTAACCTGAATGAGTTCTATACAACAATCAACTTCAGTGAAATAAATAAGCATTTCATTGATTATATCAATTTTGGTGGATATCCCGAGGTTATCTTTTCCGAAAAGATTCAGGCTAACCCAGGCAGGTATATTAAAAGTGATATCGTGGATAAGGTGCTGTTACGAGACCTGCCGGGTTTATATGGAATACAGGATGTTCAGGAACTGAATGCGTTTTTCACGACGCTTGTGTATTATAGTGGCAATGAGGTTTCGCTGGATGCGCTTTCAAAAAGCAGTGGCGTAGAAAAAAACTTACTTAAAAAATATCTGGAATATCTGGAAGCAGCTTTTTTAATAAAAGTCGTTCATCGAATAGATGATACAGCCAAACGTTTTAAAAGAGCAACATTCTACAAGATATATTTAACCAATCCCAGTCTGAGAAGTGCTTTGTTTACCCCATTGCAAGCTATAGATGAGGCCATGGGTAGTATGGTAGAAACAGCAATATTTGCACAATGGATGCACAGGGATTGGTTTACACCCTGGTATGCACGTTGGACTTCCGGCAAGTATCAAGGTGAAGTTGATATGGTCGGGCTGGACGATAAAAAGTTAAAGCCGATTTGGGCATTGGAAATTAAATGGAGTAACCGGTATTTCGAAAAACCGGAAGAACTCAAAAGCTTACTTCAGTTTTGTGAGAAAAATAATTTAAAATCCGCATTGGTTACAAGCATAGACAGAGAAGGCCTCATAAAACATGACAATAAAGAATTAAATTTCCTTTCCAGTGCGATGTATGCTTATGTAGTCGGAGTAAATACCATTGAACAAAAAAAGAAAAAGATGTGAAGTCAGACGCAAATGGGGATCAGATAGACACCAAGCCTCCGTGGTCTGTCCCCCGACAGACCACTACCTGCTCATCTCAAAGCCCTTTGTGGTTGTGTAGTACTTGGCGATCATATTCGGCACTTCCCAATCCGGTAGTTTTCCAGCCTTCAGATATTCAAGGAATTTCTCCGTGACTTGCGTAAAATGCGCCTCATGACCTACACTGTAGGAATCGGGAATCAGGATAACAGCCCCTCCTGTGCGGTAATCCACAGAAATACCCGGGTATTTTGTCTGGAGAGATTCAACAGCCTGATTCAGCGCATTTGCGAATGATTCACCATCTCCACCGGAAATCGGCTCGACATATAATGTGGGCTTGTATTGCTCCTCAGCTCCCTGACGGATAACCAAATTTGCCTTTGTGCCACGCATGATGGAATAGTGCGTATCCTGCGTACCTGCAGGCGCTTCATAGTTCCAGATTACAGAAACTTTGGCGTGAACGCCCCTGAGCGTGTAATTGATTTCCCCGTTGGAATACACATTCAATACCGAATCGCGAATCATATCTTTCCTGAGGTATTCAGGATATCCTACCAGATGTGTGACCCTGTTAAAACGGGAGGGTGTAAGCTCTGTAGCCCAGCGCCTTGCTTCGAGTACTTCAATGTCTTTTTCGTAATCAATGATTTCATCGGGGAAACACTCCCACTGAATCAGATCAACCAGATGCGTGGTTACATCCACAATGCCCTCGCCCTGCTGCGTGACATCAAAAAACCACGCCGGGCGCTTGATCGGATTGCCCGACACATACTTGAAAAAGTGATGCACCGATTCCTTGGTAACAGCAGGATCCTTCAATGTGCCTTTGACCAGCGTGCCAAATACATCCGGAAAAAGCGAAAGCTCTTTTTGCAGCATGGTGGTGATTTCGTAGCGCTCAGTCATGATATCGTAGAGCAAAACATTATTTTTCTCCGCCAACTCAAAAGCTTCCTTCAGCATATCAAACTTATCGCTGCTGATCACCATCGGTTTATCGGCCAATACGTGAATGCCTGCATCAACTGTTTTCATGATGTACTCGGTCTTTTTTGCATTGTTACCGGATACCACCATAATATTGCCCGGCCTGTCTGCAATCATTTTTTCAAAAAAGTCCGGCCCTGTATAAACTTCTTCCACCCAGCTTGTCGGGTTTTCCGCCCTGGTGTTGTATCCCTTGATTCTGTTCAGATGGTCCTGCAATTCCGGGCCGCCGGGAGCGTAAACATGTACGGTGTTGCCAACGCCCGGCAGGGGCATTTTCTGAACAAGTGCGGCATGAAAGTGTCCGGGGTCAAGTGTCATAATGTGGAAGGCCGCATCCTGGCTTTTACTCCCCGTATCTTCCTTTGTCGATGAACTGCAACCTGAAAACATGACTATTAAGATGATTGAATATAAAATGAAAGATTTTTTCATGGTAAAATGATGTTTGTGAAAATCCGATCTCTATTAAAAGCCTGAAATTAAGAAAATTCCGCGAATTGAGCCTCAGGAAAGCAGATTGATCCTGGAAAAAATGTAATCAAGGCTTTCCCTGTTCAGCACCATCCGGTAGTAATCCGTTTCTTTGTGTTGCTCAGGTTCATAACCCCGCTTTTCAAGGTACTTATCACTGATCTTCTTGTCAAACCAATGCACCAGCGCAATCCGGTCATTTTCAACCTCCAGGCAGGTCATGCCGCGCTTCCCAATCACGCAGCCGGAATTGAAAAGGCAGGGAATATGAAAAAGCGAGTGATAAATATTTGAATGGAAATTCACGGACTTTTTATCCGAAAAAATTTTCTTAAGCTCTTTTTTATGGCTTTTTATAAGCTTTTTAATCGGTTTTTGCCGGTTTTCATCTGCCTTGGCGTATTTTCTGCATAACTGCTCAATTCTGAACTTGATTCGCTCAGCTTTGGTAAGCGATTCGAATAATGGACGGTGCGTATGCCCAATGATTGAAACGCGTTTGCGAAAACTGCTGTGGTGATAAACACGGCGTTCGATGGTATATTGCCTTCTGCTCCTATGGGCCACGGAGTAATTGCGTATGCGCAGCGGATTGGCCAGATAGCGCAGGGTATAACCGACAAGCCTGTTGAGTCTTTTGTAGGTCATAGATGCCTGATGACCATGGAAAATCACCAAATCACCAAACTTCGATTGTAGCGTCACACTGTGGTGAATAGGAAATTTCTGGTCTTCATTTTTGGGCAGACATAAGGCGATATCATGGTTGCCGATGATTTTATAAAATCTGTTTTGATCCTGAAAATGTTCGAGCACCTCATATACTTCTTTCCAGGTCTTCTGGATTTTCTTCATCGAAAACCGCTGGAGTTCTTCTACGTCCCCGTTGAGTATCAGTGTGTAGTTGTTTTTAAGATAGTGATTTTTCAGTGCAGTTTTAAAAAGATCAGCATTTTGCCTGAAATCGTCTTTAGCGCTTCCATCGCCCATGTGCAGGTCGCTGAAAATAACAAATTTGCTATCCGAATTGCATTCTAGTTTTATGGAGGTATCATACAATTCATCCAACTGTGAATAGATCAACTTGATTTTTGCCTGCTCCACGCCGCGCTCTTTGTTTGTGGGTGTGAAATTTGGAAAATATGATAAGAATCCAGCGCCCGGGATATTAAGCAAACATTAAATTATTGCAATACTTTCGACAGATCGACTGTAATCGATAATTTTGAATCATGATGCACTGGACAAATTATCATCAGCATTGCCATTATTGCGATGGGAAAGAGACAGCTTTTGCACATGTGCGGGAAGCACTGACGCAGGGCGTTGTCAGCATGGGATTTAGCTGCCATTGCCCGGTGCCTTTTGAAAATAACTGGAGCATGAAGTATGGTGATATCTCAAACTACCTGAAAGAGATTGATGAAGTTAAACAAGCTTTCGCCGGAAAAACAGAGATTTACCGCAGTCTGGAAATCGACTTTATCCCGGGTATTATTGATCAGAATGCAGCATGGATCAAAGCTCTTGAACTCGACTATACCATCGGTTCGGTGCATTTTGTGGGAACCTACGAAAACGGCAATCCATGGGAAATTGATGGTCCGCATAATCATTTTCTGGATGGATTGGAAAAAATACATGATGGAAACGTGATAAAAGTCGTGCGCGAATTTTTCGAGCTCACCAGGTCAATGATCAAGGAAGCCTGCCCGGATGTCATTGGTCATATTGACAAGATAAAAATGCAAAACCATGGATTCTGGAATGAAGACGATGACTGGTATAAAAATGAAATACTCGCCACGCTCGAAGAGATCAGGGCAAAAAAGGCCATTGTCGAGGTGAATACACGGGGCTTGTATAAAAAACTAACTATGGATCCTTATCCAGGACGCTGGGTGCTGGAACAAATTTTTGATATGAACATTCCGGTTCAGATCAACTCGGATGCACACCACCCGCGTGAAACGACATTATATTTTTCAGAAACGGCGGGTTTGCTTAAAGCCATCGGCTTCACCCACCTGATGACTTTTCTTGGCGGGCAGTGGCAACCGGTTTCTTTTGATGAAAGTGGTTTGCGTATCGATTAATTGAAACTTGGCCATCATCCGGGAAGGTGCCTCTGGGAAAATTGACATAATCCCATCTATCCCATAAGTTTCCTCCTGAATGACATCTTGGGGAAATTTCCATTTAATTCAAAATTGCACTGTTTTCCCGGGCCTGACCCGGGATCTGCCTGCTATCTGCAGTGATGCTTCGACAGGTAGCGCATGAATCAATAGTTACTATTCCAGGACTATCTAATTCAACGCCAGCGGGATGCGGGCGATTGAAAAGCTTTATTGACTTGCCGGTAGGGCAAAAAGACCGATTTATCAATCGTTTCAGCTAATTAATATGCCTTTTAGAAAATCCTTTTCCGAATTGTTCTTTTGGTATCGATTTTATGCTTTCTTGATTTTGATCTTCAAATTATTTATATTTATCGCAACGCTGATTACAGTAATATGTTTTACAATAATTGCCTGCTTAAGTAATGAAATTTTACAATCGTGAGAATGAACTTGCGCTTCTGGAAAGGATTAAGGAGCGCGCTTCAACTGAAGCCCAAATGACGATGATCGTTGGGCGACGTCGGATTGGCAAAACATGCCTGTTGAAAAAAGCTATGGAGCATGACACAGAATCGGTTTATCTTTTCGTCAGCAGGAAGAGCGAGCAATTGCTTTGTCAGGAATTTAAAGAGGAAATTGAAAGGGTGTTTCATGTTACCATTTTTGGTATAGTCAACAGATTCAGGGATCTTTTTGCATACCTTATGGAGCTTTCATCAAGCAGGAGCATCACGGTCATTATAGATGAATTTCAGGAATTTCAAACCACAAACCCATCTGTTTACTCCGATATTCAAAATATCTGGGACAGTAAAAAAACAGCCGGTAAAATGAACCTCATACTTTGCG
Organism: uncultured Roseivirgaceae bacterium; assembly: GCA_964482185.1. Lineage (GTDB taxonomy): Bacteria > Bacteroidota > Bacteroidia > Cytophagales > Cyclobacteriaceae > JAAUQL01. Next base: position 27,568 of record CAYZWN010000018.1, on the reverse strand, counting down.
GCTCGGTTTATTCAATGATGACCCGCATCTTTGAGAACTCTGGAGAACCGTTGTTTGCCAGGGTCACCGAGCGCATCCACGTGAGATCATTCCCTGTCAGCACGCTTAAGGAAATTCTTGAGGATCATAATCCATCATGGACAAGCGAGGATTTTCTGGCCCTATATGCCATAACCGGTGGAGTTGCCAAGTACGTGGATCAATTGGCCGGTAAAGGTGCATTAACATTTTCTACCATAATGGATGAGATATTCAGAGAAAACGCATTGTTTCTGGATGAGGGAAAGAATGTGCTAATTGAAGAATTTGGAAAGGAGTATGCCACTTATTTCTCCATACTTTCGCTTATAGCATCCGGAAAAACATCGCGACCGGAAATTGAATCAATCCTGGAGGGTAGTATAGGAGGTTACCTTGACAGACTTGAACATGATTTTAACATCGTGGAGAAGGTGCGTCCGGCATTTTCCAAACCAGGCGGCAGAACCATCAAATATGTCATTACAGATCATTTTCTACGCTTTTGGTTCAGGTTTATATACAAATACCAAAGTGCAGTTGAGATCGGGAATTATGCTTTTTTACGATCGATCGTGGATCGCGACTATAAAACCTTTAGCGGAAAAGTGCTTGAGCGGTATTTTGTCGAAAAACTGGCGGCCGAAAAACGTTACTCCTTTATTGGTACTTATTGGGAAAAAGACAATAAAAACGAGATTGACATTGTTGCTGTAAACGACCTGAATAAAACGATGCTTCTTGCGGAGATTAAACGTAAAAAAGAAAATATTAACCTCGGGACATTGAAAGAAAAGTCCATGGCTTTGAAGGATAAATTTTCTGATTACACCATCGAACTGCGAGGTTTCTCAATGGAGGATATGTGAATGATATTGTTTTCTGTTCCTAATTGTTTTATCAAGCCTAAACCTGCCTAAGGGTAATGCGGGGTAATTAACTTCATTAACAATCAATCATGAAACCAGCCATAATCCCATGTCTTTTGATAATGAATAATCCGGATTAATCAATCCTTTCCAGTGTCACCATCTCTCCTATAACAAAATCCCTTTCCAAAATTGCTCCACCGGTCTCTACCCCATCAAGTAAAAATCTCTCTCCCAGTCCATGGGCAAGTCGAATACTACCGCCAAATTTGCTGGTCACGGTGATGGTTTGCGTCTTGTTTTCATCGACCGTAGCTCCAATCAAAAACCCACCCTCGACAGCGATGCCTTCAAAATCAAACTTTCGCCAGTCCCGGTGAATCTTTGGCAACACATAAACAACGCTGCCTTTTTGATGCACCAATAAATCAAGCACCGCGCTCAATGCTCCAAATCCGGCATCCAACTGCATGATTTCCCTGTTGCGCTCAATCTCCGGAATATTGTGCCAACCCGGTGATGAAATGTTGCTGACACCACCGAAGGCGGCATTGTGCAATGTTCCCTTACCTTCATTCAGAAAATTTTCGTACCAATAAATCAACCAACTCACCGCTGCTTCAGGTTCAAAGTTCCGGTTGTGCAATATGGCTGCCCAAGGTACACACCAGCCACTCCATGCGCCTGCTCCCTGGCGAATCCAGTTGTCGTAGGTGGCCCGGACAATGCCCCGTGTTTCAGGGTCCATCGGATCAATCACATCAAATGGATAAATACCTGCCATGTGTGAATGATGTCTGTGACTCTCGATCAAATCCATGCCCTGCCAAAGCGCAATACGTTCTGCGGTTCTTTCCGGCGCTTCGAGCGACCGGGGCCCGGTGATGGTTGAGAACCTGGGGAGTTTCTCACGCACCTCCGTCCATCTTTGATCTTCAGGAACACCAACGAGTGCCGCTGCTTTGGGCATGATTTCCGCGATCATATGCGCCGCTGCCAACTGAAAAGAGGCATCTCTTCCCCATGCATCCTGCCTTGATCCTTTAAACTCCGGACTTACAGATACAGGCAGGCTAAGCACTTCTTTGCCTCCAGTATTTCTTTTTTCCATCATGGCCCAGAAACCTTCAAAAGCGCCAACAAGTAAGGGCCAGGCCACTTCATGGAGAACTGCCTCATCAAACGCATATCTGTAGTGAAGCCAGGCAAGCTGTGCCATCCAGGCCGTGCAGGCATGGTCGATCGTGCCCGTCCAGAATGATCCTACCACATTGCCCCGGTCGTCCACGGCATGGGGCAGCATGATCGCTCCTTCACGCCCAAAAAACTGTTCGCCATTTGCCTTCAGCGCCGGCATTATCGCATTGATCATATCCCAGACCGGATACAGATGATCGGCCTGATTCGTGGCCAGCGCTGGCATATAAATCATTTCGATGTTGATATTATAATGATAATCATTGCTCCAGGGAGGCAACTGATACTCCTCATTAAAAGGCCCCTGCAGCGAACAGGCGATGCCGTGCTCCGGCGTGGCAATGGCCTGCTTGTAAAGCCCATAATTGACTATCTCCTGAAGCAGTGGATTTGGAATTTTTATCTTCGGCACCTCACTCCAGTAATTATCCCACCATTCTATATCTTCCATAACGATCTCCCAAACCGGCACGTCGTACAGATCTTTGATCACCTTTTGCTTTGCATTTTCAGAAACAGATGACGCAAAGATAATTCTGTTTCGCGCAGTGCGCTTATAGCCAATTGCCAATGGCTCGTCCTCGGGCAACCGTTGGATAAATCCTGATATTTTCTGATCATCCTTTTCCTCAGTCCAGAATTCCGGTGGCGCAATGCCAACCGGTTCCAACTGATCTTTTACATGCTCCCAGCTCGGCACGAGGTTAATTTTAATCATTCCTTCCATTTTGGGTGACATGGTCACGGCCGCAATCTCATTATAAACAGACTGGCGAATATTAAATATTTCAAGGTCACCATTTTCATTGATGGCTGTAACCTCAAATATACCATAGTTCAAATCCAGTATGCCCTTTGTAAGTTTCCATCCTTCGGGCATGACTATTTCGAGGCGACCTCCTCCGATTTGGTGTGGTCGGGCTGGTCTGCCGGGCAATGGTTCGGCATCTATACCAAATGCATCGCGTAAACCTTTTTCATTACCGGAATACAGAAGCTGTTTCACCTGGCTGAAAGTGGTTTTTTGTATAAATTCATTGCCTCCTCTCCTATCCCAGAATCCGGCCCTGCCGATTGTGATGTTGAGCTGGTTGTCTTTCCCCCAAATCATCAATCCCTGCACGCCGTTACCAATCAGAGCACCTGTATGCGTGCGGGGAAGCGGAAACTCCCAAAGCATAAAGTTTTCCTGCTGAAGCTGAATTTTTTGCTCGACCCTGGTTTTTTTCCTGCATTGCGTGCCAAAAACTAATAGAGTAATGCAGATGAGCACGGTGAATCTGAAAGAGATTTTCATAACGGGTTTTGGTTTTTAAGAATATCCGGATATGATGTTTAAACCAATCTGTTCTATTGGCAAAGCTAAGTTATAAAAACCTTTATATTTGAATGCACAAACCTTCCGAATCCTGAGTTATAAATGAAAAACAATTTTTTTACTGATGTGTATGAAGTAGTCAGGCTCATTCCACCCGGGAGATGGACCAGCTACGGAGCCATCGCGTATTATCTTGGCACCAAAGGAAGTGCAAGGATGGTTGGATGGGCGATGAATAATGCGCATGGCATGCCTGAAGTACCCGCACATCGGGTGCTCAACCGAAGCGGATGCCTTACCGGCAAAGCACATTTCAACCCGCCATCAAGCATGCAGGAATCACTGGAGCGCGAAGGGCTCACGATCATTGAGGATCAGGTGTTAGATGGAGAAAAAAGTTTTTGGGATCCATCAAAAGAGTTGGGGTTGTAATAACAGCATCCGTAAATCAAACCAAGTATAGCCGTCAGCCTGAATTTTTTCAGAATATACCTGTCTGTAATGATTTCAATATTCAGTGTTTGTGCTAAAATTCCAACTCAGTAATTACCCGCTTTTCCAACACGGCGCTGGAATGACTTCGCGGTGTGGAAACGAGCTCCGAACTGAAGTTAGTCACCTGTAACTGATGCAGTATGGTGGTCTGTCGGGGGACAGACCACGGAGATACAAACAAATGTCGTCGCAGGTGGTCTGTCGGGGGACAGACCACGGAGATATGGGGAAAAGTTGAATCGGCCTACAAGATTTCTAATGAAGGACATAAGCCGATCTTTTTTTTCCGGATGCAAATATTTCCGGGGCCGGGATTTATAAATTCAATTGCTATCATTTAACTTCGCTGCATGGAATTAGAAGGAAAAATTATACAGATCAATCCGATTCAAAGCGGAGAAAGCCGAAACGGCGCCTGGAAAAAACAGGATTTTATCGTTGAAACCAAATCTCAATACCCAAAGAAGGTTTGCGTCACAGTCTGGGGAGATAAAATCGACCAGTTTGGACTGAAACAAAACGAAGATGTGTCCCTTTCGATCGAATTGGAAAGCCGTGAGTACAATAGTCGTTGGTACACAGATGTGAAGGTATGGAAGGTTGAGCGGACATCCTCTCAGCAATATGACACGCCTGAACCTGAAATTCTGCCCCCTTCCATGGAGCCTCCTATGGGTGGTGAACCTCCTTTTTAACCCGCAAAATTCAGATGAATTTAGCGCCCTCCTTCGCCTTGGCGTAGCTGCTTCGGCGGAGCGACAACTTCAGGCAGGTGATTCAAATCTGCCCCATCACTTTTGAAACGTATTCTGCTGAGAAACGCAAATCTATTTGTCGGCAATTTTCGCCCAGCTATCACGTAGCCCGACCGTTAGATTGAAAACCGGTTTTTCGGGTGTTGAATCATAGTCGGCGTTGTAGTAGCCTTTGCGCTCAAATTGGAAATGATCGAGTGGCTTAGCTGCTCTCAGGCTTTCCTCCACAAGGGCCCCTTCTACGACTTTAAGTGAATCGGGATTCAAAAACTCCAGGAAATCTTTATCCTTGTGACCGGACGGATCTTCATCATTGAACAGGCGGTCGTACATTCTGATTTCAGCTGGAATGGCATGTTTCGCCGGCAACCAATGGATGGTGCCTTTGACCTTTAAGCCACTGGTATCTGAACCACTTCGCGACTCGGGTCTATATTCGCAATGTAATTCCGTAATGTTACCATGCTCATCCTTCACATAATCGTTGCATTTAATGATATAGGCATATTTTAAGCGCACCATTCCTCCTGGCGCCAGTCTGAAAAATTTCTTTGGCGGATCTACCATAAAATCATCGCGCTCGATGAAAAGGTCTCTTCCGAATTTTATTGGCCTTTTACCGGCATTTTCATCCTCAGGGTTGTTCACCGCCCACATCTCTTCCTCCTTGCCTTCCGGATAATTGGTAATAATGACTTTAATCGGATCCATCACTGCAAAAGCGCGCTGAGAAATATTGTTGAGATCCTCCCGCACACTGTGTTCCAGAAGTGCAACATCGATGATGTTGTTGCGTTTTGCGATACCTACTTTTTCTGAAAAATTCCTGATTGCCCTGGCTGTATATCCTCTGCGACGCATCCCTGAGATGGTGGGCATTCTAGGATCGTCCCAGCCGTTCACATGCTTTTCTTCCACCAGTTGCAGCAGCTTGCGCTTGCTCATGATGGTATAGTTTACATTCAATCGGGCAAACTCTGTTTGCCTGGGTCTGTAACCATTCGGATCGTCAAGAATCTGATCTAAAAACCAGTCGTAAAGCGGGCGGTGTACTTCAAATTCCAGCGTACAAAGTGAATGTGTAATGCCCTCGATATAGTCTGATTGCCCATGGGCAAAATCATACATGGGATAGATGCACCATTTATCGCCTGTGCGATGGTGGGAGGCTTTTTTTATCCTGTACATCGCCGGATCGCGCATATGCATGTTGGGCGATGCCATATCGATCTTCGCACGCAAAACCCGTGCGCCGTCCTTGTATTCCCCGTTTTTCATGCCTTCAAGCAATCTGAGATTTTCCTCAACAGGGCGATTCCGATATGGACTTTCCTCTCCGGCCCGGGTGGGTGTACCCTTTTGTGCGGCTATTTGTTCCGGCGACTGATCATCGACATAAGCTTTGCCTTCCTTCACCAGTTTCACGGCCCACTCGTACAATTGATCAAAATAATCGGAAGCATAAAACTCGTTGGCCCATTCAAAACCAAGCCATTTGATGTCTTCCTTGATCGACTGAACATACTCATCTTCCTCTGTGACCGGGTTGGTGTCATCAAACCTCAAATTGCATTTTCCATCGTACTGTCGGGCCAGACCAAAGTTTAAGCTGATGGATTTTGCATGGCCAATATGCAAATATCCATTTGGCTCAGGTGGAAACCGGGTAATGACCTCCTTGTGAAGCTTATTCTTCAAATCCTTTTCAATCATGGATTCGATGAAATTCAACGACTTCTTTTGACTATCTGAATTGGAATCGTGTTCCGGAACCTTCATGGTGCTGTATTTACAATATTTTCAATATCTAACCAGAAATTTTTGACCCTGGTGTAAAAATTTTCGCAAAGAAAAGAAAGTTTATCAAGAAAGTCAGGACAACATCTTCCTTTATTTTATACACTATCCCCATATCTGCCAGATGTCATTGTTACCAACCAAACATCTTCCTGATCAACTTGTCAAGCATCCTTGGCGGAATGAAATATTTTGGGAGGATGTACCTGGTAAACATACTATTCTGAAAAGTGTAGCGTGTCTTCGGATGTTTTTTCATAAATACCTCTAAAATATTTTGCGCCAAATCATCGGCTTCTATGGCATGAGCAACATTTTTTCTTATTTGATTCGTGAATTTTGACAGCGCCGGCACGTAATCTGAGTTTAGTATCTCCGATGAAACAGATTCGGATTTTTTCCAGATGGGCGTTTTCACAGCCCCCGGGCCGATCACAATTACATCGATACCATAAAGCAGCAACTCGCGCCGCAGCACCTGGGAGAAGCCCTCCAGTGCAAATTTGGACGAACAATAAGGCCCTAAAAAGGGATAGGCTATTTGCCCGGATACCGAACTTATGTTGATAATTTTCCCTGGCGTTTTGGCATAATTTTTCACGGCCCCGAGCATGGGCAGGAAAGCCTTCGTTACCGCAATGACGCCAAACAGGTTCACCTCAAACTGTCGTCTGTAGTCTTCCACCGGCGTGTGCATCACGGGGCCACCAATGGCAATGCCCGCGTTGTTGATCAAACCGTCAAGCCCCGCATCTCCAATTATTGCCTCCACTTCGGTGACGGCGGCGTTTATGGCTTTTTCATCGGTGACATCGAATATCAAAGGATGAAATACTGCGCCAAATTGCGTCTTTAGCTTTTCTGCCTCTTCAGATTTTCGCAGGCTCCCAAAAACCCTGAAACCATTGGAAATAAACACCTTCACCAACTCATAGCCTATGCCGGTTGATACGCCGGTAATCAATATATTTTTCATTTTTAGTAAAGTATTTTGTAGGTAAGCAACATCATTCCAAAATCATGTTTTTCTTCCTGAAGTAATTCCATTTTTACCTTTTTTGTTGATGGTCCGAACAACTTCACCCCCGCACCAAATACCACAGGACTTAGTTTGATTTTTAACAGATCAATCATTTCATTTTTCAGAAGCCACCCCGCAAAAATACCACCACCACATAAATAAATGTCGCCACCCTGGTCTTTTTTTAACTTTTGAACAATTGTGATATCCCTGGGCACCAATTTAACCAAGTCATGTTTGTTTGGGTAGGAAGCTGATTCAGAAAAAATATAATGCTCCATGTGTGGATAAGCGGGGAGCCCCGGAATCACTCCATATTGAAAACCAAATTCATAGGTATTTTTACCCATGATTACCGTTGTGAAATCGCTCAGCTCCTTCATGTACTTTTTAAGACCAGAACCTTCACTCACGAAACCCTCGATATTACCTTCCGGCCCTGAAATATAACCGTCAAGTGTTGCTGCAACGTAGTAAGTAATGGTCCTCATGATTATCAGGTTTGGTGAATCCTGAAATTTAGGCAATTATTCTGTTTCTCAAATCAATCCACTGATCCTTGGTTTTTTACATGTAGTCCGGACTGCCCTGTAAAACACATCATGCATAGAATTAAAAATTGCCTTACACGGATAAAATTAGCCGATAAAATAATCTAATTGGCTCAGATGTAACCTGATACAGAAAAATCATGTAGCAGACACTATATAATTATCCATTCAAATGAATTTTGAATTTGTACACATTAAAAAGTGTTTTTGATACAAATTTTACTATTTTAGAAAATCCATTTACCACAATTATAACCTTTATAACCTACTGAACCATGAAAACCCTATGGAAAATCGTTAAGTTCCTGCTTATTATTATTGTCATAGCTGCTGGTGGAATTATCACTTACGCGCTTACCAGTTATGAAAAAAAGTTTGACGCCCCTTATCCCAACATTACCGCATCAACCGATTCTGCCGTAATTGCCCGAGGCAGGCACCTGGCGATGGGCCCTGCGCATTGTGCTGATTGTCATGCCCCGATCAGCGAAAGAGCCAGGGTTTTGGCAGGCGAGGAAGTGTCGCTAAGTGGCGGATTCAATTTTGTGCTTCCTATCGGAGTATTGTACTCTCCCAATATAACCTCTGACCATGAAACCGGAATAGGCAAATTGACCGACGGAGAAATCTCCCGATCATTGCGCTATGGTATCCGGCATGACGGACAGGCCATCCTGGATCTGATGCCTTTTTACGATCTGAGTGATGAAGATCTTACTGCCATTATCTCCTGGTTACGCACACAACCCCCTGTCAAAAATGCAAGACCTGCCAACGAGTATAATTTTTTGGGAAAGCTTGTAAAAACTTTTGCCGTGAAACCTGCCGGAGATGGCGATGTTCCTCCCGCCCCTCCACAGGACTCAACAGTTGCCTATGGCAAGTATCTGGTAAATTCTGTATCCAACTGCCGCGGGTGTCATACCGAGCGGGACCTGATGACCGGCGCATTTGTAGGACCCGAATTGGGCGGCGGCTTTCCGATGGAGGTATTTAATGAAAAGGGTGAAATCATCCCGGGAAAACATCTTGTCACCCCAAATATCACTAAAGATCCTGAAACAGGAATCATTGCCAACTGGACTCAGGAACAGTTTATACAAAGATTCCGTGCCGGAGTTGTAATACCGGGAACGCCCATGCCCTGGGGGCCATTCAGCAGGATGAGTGACCTGGAACTTAAGGCAATCTATAAATACCTTAATAGTGCCCCACCAATCAACAGAAAACACCCTTATGGCATTCAGGAGGGAGACCCGGATATTTAATACAAGGTCATTTGGTTAAGGAATCTCAATAAACTTTTCACCAGTAAAAGTAAAGGGCTTAACCAAACGACTTTGACATTCAGAAAATTAAACTCAGGCCACACGTGCATGCCAGTGATGACAGATTTCCTCAATGTGCGTGTGGTCTGTTCCGCAACAGCCACCTATTACATTGAGATTGGGCAATAATTGCCGGAGGACGAGATAGTCGTGCGCCAATTCACCATACAAAAAGTTAGCGACAACCATCGCATTACCCATATTGCGCATTAAAAACTATATTATACAATTAAAAATCACACTATAATGTGATTTACTTAATCTCCTCTCGCAATCTTCAAATCATTCACGATAATTCCACATTATACTGTGATTTTGTTGTTTATTTTTGATACTTAACTTACCTTTGATATTAAAATCACACTATAATGTTGGTAAAGCAACTTGGAGAAACAGTAAGAATAAGGAGAAAGGAGTTGAACATAACCCAGCCTCATCTTGCTGAGTTGGCTGAAATTAGTACTAATACCTTATATAAACTGGAACGGGGGCAAGGCAACCCTTCATTAGACGTGATAAACAAATTGGCTGAAGTTTTGGGAATGGAACTGACCTTAGAGGTCAAGAAAACAGTATCAATTAAATGAGAGCAATGGAAGTGTACCGGGACGGAACTTTTGCAGGAACACTGGTAGAAGAAAATCGTCATCAATTCGTATTTAGATACGATGACCATTATTTTAGTGATGTAAGCAAGCCTGCCATCAGTCTAACACTGCCTAAAATAAAAAAAGAATACAGAAGTGATTTTTTATTCCCATTCTTTTTTAACATGCTGAGCGAAGGTGTAAACAAAAAATTACAAAGCGCTCAGTTACATATCGATGAAGAAGATAGTTTTGGATTGTTAATGGCAACTGCACAAAATGACACTATTGGAGCTGTTACTGTTAAGACGATAGAAAATGAGTAACAATCAATTCTCAAATGAGGTTTGTCCTGGAACATTAGCTAAAGGCCACCCGACATATAGTCCGGGTTGTCTGAGGAATTTGTTTAGCGGCAGAAAAGTTAACCACGTGCTGCCTTATGAGCATCCTCAGCAAAGTGAAACAGTTGCTGAGCAGTTTATGGAGAACCGCCAACGCATATCTATTTCGGGAGTTCAGGAGAAATTAAGCTTTATTCTAGATAAAAATATTTTACGCCTGACCAAAGATGGAGAACAAGGAACTTACATACTTAAGCCTATTCCAAGAGATTTAAAAAATGTTGATCAGGTTCCCGCAAATGAGCATCTGACAATGCAAATTGCAAAACAAGTTTATGGCTTAAACACAGCTGGAAATGCCCTGGTATTTTTCAGAAATGGTTCACCTGCTTACATCACTAAACGATTTGATGTAAAAAATGCAGGCGGCAAATGGGGAAAGGAAGATTTCGCATCCCTTTCCGGTAAAACTAATGTTAATGCAGGAGCCAATTTTAAATATGAATACAGTTATGAAGAAGTCGGAATGCTGATACAACAATTTGCTCCGGCATGGAGAATAGAAATCGAAAAATATTTTTCATTGGTTGTCTTCAATTTTCTATTCTCGAACGGTGATGCACATTTAAAAAATTTCTCTTTACTTGAGTCATCGAAAGGCGATTATTTACTCAGTCCTGCTTATGATTTGATCAATACAAGACTCCATGTGGACGATTCTGATTTTGCATTGGATAAAGGTCTGTTTGCTGATGATTACAAAAGTGAAGAATATAAAAAAAGTGGCCACCCTTCAAAAGCTGATTTTATTGAATTTGCCAAAAGAATCGGTGTAATTGGAACCAGAATAGGAAAATTGTTGAATCCGTTTTTGGAGAAACAAGCCTTTGTGGAGACTTTAGCAAATTATTCTTTTTTAAGCGATGCAAATAAACATAGCTATTTGCTTATGTATAGAACAAGAAGGAACTTCTTAAACAAATGAAATATGAAATTTTGATTGGGAAAAAGGGTGGCAGATGACACATCGTTTAAAGATCAAAACTATGAAGCTATTGAGGCTCTACAACATACTTCATTCCGGTTAGTCAGAAAGCTGTTTTGTCCGGTTTCAAAAAAGCCTGTATTTTGAGCAACAAAATTTTCCTAAGTCAGATTTAATACCATCATTTATCCGCAATTACCAAAACCAATATTCAATGAAACTCATCTCCTGGAATGTAAATGGTATCAGAGCAATTGTTAAAAAAGATTTTATCAATACTCTGAAAAACCTGGATGCCGACCTATTGTGTTTGCAGGAAACGAAAGCTACACCGGAGCAGGTAAAAATGGCCATAGACTGGATTGATGGATACCACATCACAGCAAATGGAAGCAAGAAAAAAAAGGGTTATTCCGGTACGGCGATAATTTCAAAAGTGAAGCCATCGTCCATCCGCTATGATATGGGATTACCCGAACACGATCAGGAAGGCCGGATCATCACGGCAGAATTTGATCATTTTCACCTGGTGAATGTGTATGTGCCCAATTCAGGCGAGGCGCTGGTGAGGCTCGGTTACCGGGAGCAATGGGATCGTGATTTTCTGGATTATATTAAAAAGCTTGAAACCGTGAAGCCGGTCATTGTTTGCGGGGACTTTAACGTGGCGCATCAGCCCATCGACATTGCCCGGCCAAAAGCCAACTACAACAAATCAGCAGGCTACACCCAAAAAGAAATTGACGGTTTTTCGGCTTTTATCAATCATGGAATGGTGGATACATTCAGACATCTGCATCCCGAAGAGGTGAAATATACCTGGTGGAGTTTCCGGGCCGGGGCGCGGTCAAAAAATATCGGCTGGAGGATTGACTATTTCCTGGTAAGCAAATCACTTGCCTCCAGGGTAAAGGAAGCATTTATCCTGAATGAATACGAAGGATCTGATCATTGTCCATTGGGGATTGAAATCATTTAAATGACATTGAAGCCTGAGGTACTTCCAACCCTCAGAGAAACCGGCTAATTTTCGCTTTTTTCACAAAAATGAAAATGCTTAATTTTATACCCAATTTTAATAGATAAGCAACACTGCATAGATTGAGGAGATGATTTTGAGAAAAGTACAGACACATATCAAAACTATTTTGCCCGGCATCTTATCGTTGAGTGTACTATGGATTATATCTGCAAACATTACCCAAACTTCGGAAAAGCGTTTTACCAGGCTCGATGCTGCTTACACCAATATCCACTTTAACAATCGACTGGAAGACACCAAAGATGCGAGTATCCTCATTTACTCCAACTTTTACGGAGGAGGAGGCGTCGGTATCGGCGATATCAACAATGATGGTTTGCAGGATATATATTTTGCCGGCAACCAGGTCGGCGATAAGCTGTATCTGAATAAAGGCAATATGGTTTTCGAAGATATTACCGCGAAAGCAGGGATTATTGACGATGGAGGCTGGTCTTCCGGGGTCATTTTCGGTGATATCAATGGCGATGGCTTTCAGGATATTTATGTAACCCGCGAGTTATATGATGATCTGCCCGAGCTGAGAAGAAATAAACTTTATATCAATAATGGTGACAATACTTTTACCGAATCCGCAGCAAAATTCGGTCTGGATGATTCCCAAAGATCAAGACATGCGCTCTTTATTGATTATGATAAGGATGGTGACCTGGACATTTATATTATGAACCAACCACCAAACCCTGGCGATTTCTCACCATTTTCCAAGACAGAACTGTTGTTGCCCGAATACAGCCCGAGACTTATGGAAAACCGGGGAGAAATATTTGTTGATGTAACCGAAAAAGCCGGTTTGCTTACACCGTGCTTCCCAAACAGCGCCACGGCAAGCGATCTGAATGGTGACGGCTGGACTGACATATGGGTGGCTAATGATTATTGGGTACGTGATTTCATATATATCAACAATGGAGATGGCACATTCACTGACAGGACATTCGAATTGACTCGACATATTTCTTTCAGCAGCATGGGGCTGGATGCAGGGGACATCAACAATGATGGCTTACCTGATGTAATAGTACTTGACATGGTTGCAGAGGACAATTTCAGAAGAAAGAGCAACATGAGCGGCATGAACAAAAGAGCATTTGAAAAGGTGCTGAAGGAAAAAGGCCATTACCAATATATGTTCAATACGCTCTTTCTGAATCAGAACAATAATATTTTCAGCGACATCGCGCATCTGGCCGGGGTGGAAGCGACAGACTGGAGCTGGTCGGTATTACTTGCAGATTTTGATAATGACGGCTGGAAAGACATCCACATTGCCAATGGCCTGATGCGGGATATCAGGGATAATGACGCGGCCAGGGATTTTCCGAAATATCTCGATAAATCAATTCAGGATTTTATGGCTAAAAACCCCAATTCCGGAGAAGTTGATCTGTGGGATGTGGCAGATTTTGAAACCGCAATGAACATATCCCCTTCTGTTAAGCTCAGCAATTACACCTATCGAAACAACAGAGATTATACTTTTGAGAATGTGAGTCAATTCTGGGGTTTGGATGAAAAATCCTTTTCAAATGGCTCCGCATATGCCGACCTCGATAACGACGGTGACCTGGACCTTGTGGTAAATAATATCAATGATGCGGCCTTCATTTACCGAAACAATTCCGAAAAACTGGATCACAGCAATTTCATCAGGATTATTCCGGTGGCAGATGTGCATGGAAAAAATATTTTGAATACCAAAGTGTGGATCGAGGCGGATAATCAACAACAATATCATGAAATCACCAGTGTGAGGGGGATGTATTCCACAAGTGAGCATATAGCTCATTTTGGTATTGGAAGCGCTAAAAAGGTTGAAAAAATTAAGCTTCTGTGGCCTGACGGCAAGGTAAATACAATGAAAAACCAAAAAGCAAATCAGGTAATAAAGCTCAAATACAGTGATGCTGTGGCTGAAAAACCTGCAGATGTTACAGAAGCTGAAAAACCGCTCTTTACCAATGTGACCCAGGAAATAGGCCTCGTAATCAGGCATGCAGAAAATATCTTCGACGATTTTGATAAGCAAATGATGCTCCCCCACAAGCTGTCAGACCGCGGACCTGCTCTGGCTGTCGGCGATGTGAATGGCGACGGACTGGATGATATTTATATGGGAGGCTCCGCCGGAAACGAGGGCAGGCTCTTCGTCCAGAATGCGGATGGCTCATTTGCAGTAATACCATTCCCGTCATTGAAGGACGACCGCAAATGTGAAGACAGGTACGCGCTCTTTTTTGACGCGGATGCTGACGGTCACCACGATTTGTATATCGTCAGTGGCGGAAATGAATACCGACCCGGAGCACCTGAATACCAGGATCGGCTGTACCTGAACGACGGGCAAGGAAATTTTGCAAAATCACCTGATGCACTTCCGAAAATCACCATCAGTGGATCAAAAGTTTTGGCACTGGATTTTGATCAGGACGGCGATATCGATTTGTTTATTGCCGGCCAGCACATACCCTGGAATTACCCTGATCCTGCTTCGAGCATGCTCTTGAGAAATGATGGTGGCAAATTCACTGATGTGACAAAATCCATTGCACCGGCATTGAATAAAATTGGCATGGTAAACGATGCGGTATGGGAAGACTACGACGGCGATGGCTGGGCAGATCTGATTCTCGTTGGTGAATGGATACCTTTGACAATTTTGAAATTCGACGGGAAAAAGTACAACAATGTCACCAAAAATATGGGGTTATCAGAAACAAGCGGATGGTGGTTTAGCATAGCGGCCGGGGATATGGACAATGATGGAGACATCGATTTTGTGCTCGGAAACCTCGGCCTGAATTACGGATACAAAGCGACGAAAGACCATCCATTTCATATTTTCGCCGATGATTTCGACAACAATGGCAAAAAAGACCTTGTGCTTGCTCAATACGAAGGAGACAAACTTTACCCGGTCAGAGAGCGAAACAGGTCGGTTGAGCAGGTGCCGCTTCTCCAGGAAAAGTTCAGCAGGTTTCGGGATTTTGCCATGGCCGATGTATATGAAATTTATGGCAAAGACAATCTGAACAGATCTCTGAAATATACAGCGAAAACCTTCGCGAGCATGTATGTGGAAAATCTCGGCAACGGACAGTTTAAATTCAGTGAATTACCTGTGCAGGCTCAATTTTCAAATGTAAATGACATCATCATTTATGATTATAATAATGATGGCAACCCGGACATGCTGCTGGCGGGCAACCTGTATGGCACTGAATATGAAACCGTACGAGCCGATGCCGGCATTGGTTTAATCCTGCTTGGAGATGGCAGGGGGAATTTTAAGCCTTTAAACCCTCAGGAGAGCGGAATCATGTTGCCCTACGATGTAAAAAAACTTTCCTGGTTCGATTATGGCAATGAAAAGGTAGTGGTAGCAGGATGCAATAACGACTTTTATCAGTTCCTGAAACTCAATTCGCGTTAAGCGATCACCTTGTCAAAAAAGCACCACAGTTAAAATTTAAATTCGCAAAACCCGCCTGATATTTTGTAATTTCGAAAATCAACAACTGGACCTTTACCAATGAAAATTAAACCCTTACTGCTATTTATTTGCCTGATAATTATTCCTTTAGGATATTCCTGCAAAGAAAAAAAGCAGGGACATCAGGTGGCAGAGCAAGCCGGCAGAGATGCTGCCACCCCCTCTAAGGCAACCTCTTCGCGAACGCTCGGCCTGGCATATCTGGAAGATAATGATCTGGAAAATGCAGAAAAACAATTCCTGAAACTGATAGAACTTGCTCCATCAGACGCCACCGGCTTCGCGAATCTGGGCGTAGTGTATATGAGAAACGGCAACCTGGACCAGGCGTTAAGCTACTTGCAAAAGGGAATTGAAATTGCACCAAACGACCCTGACATCAGGCTGAATCTGGCCAAAGTATATGATATGATGGAGGACAATGACCGGTCTTTAAAGGAACTCAAAAAGATCGAGGAGCAATCTCCGGAGCATGTAAAAACACTTTACACCATCGCCGAAAAACTTGAAGTTACCCGGACTCCGGAATCGACGGCCCAATGGGAAAAATACATGAGAAAAATTGTCGAAACCTCTCCCCGGAATATCGTTGCGAGATTGTATTTGACCGAAGCGCTTATCAGAAGCGCAAACAATGATGCCGCGCTTGAAAACCTTGAAACCATGCAGCAGATATTCCCTGAATTTTCAGGTGAAGCAACGGAATATCTCATGCAGACCATGGAATATCTCAAACGGAATGACGACAAAAATTCCATTACACCCTTTCTGATTTTTCATAATTTTTTGAAACTGACAAATGAGTATCAGGCCGGTATCCGCGAACTAAAAGGCGCTCCGGGAGGCACTGTTGGTCAACCGGTGATAACAATGAGCCAGAATGCTCCGTCTTTGAATGCAGATGAATCCATCCTGGATGTCATGTACTTCACCGATGCCACCCGGGGAGCCAATCTGCAAATCCCCGGCATTACTGAAAATGTTGGGAAAAGTTTGAAATCTTATGCGCTGGCCGTAACTGACATGGACAGGGATGGAGATCTTGATATATATTTTGCCGGTACCCGGGCGGATGGCAATACATTCAGATTTTTACTGCAAAGCGATTTCGGACGGTTTAACGACATAACCAATCGGTCAGGCATCAGTCATGCCGGCACCGATCATTTTGCGACATTTGCTGATATTGATAATGATGGTTTCCTGGACTTACTGATTTTAGCAGACAATCGTGCTCATATTTACAGAAATGTAAATGAAGGCTTATTCGAAAACATATCTTCAAAATCCGGATTGCATGCTCAGGCTTCAGGCGGGGTGTTTTTTGATGCTGATCACGATGGAGATCTGGACTTCATGACGCTATC
Organism: uncultured Roseivirgaceae bacterium; assembly: GCA_964482185.1. Classification (GTDB taxonomy): domain Bacteria; phylum Bacteroidota; class Bacteroidia; order Cytophagales; family Cyclobacteriaceae; genus JAAUQL01. The sequence continues at coordinate 10,401 of CAYZWN010000018.1, read as the reverse complement.
CAATGACGCAAATGCATTTTTCAGAAATGATGGTGAAGGTAATTTTGAAGATGTCTCTAACATTTCCGGTATTGCAGGGTCATCGTTCCACTCTTCCGACATCGCCTTTGGCGATATTGATAATGATGGCGATACGGATTTCATTGTTGCGAATACCAATGGCCCCACCCAGATTTTTGAGAATATTCGTCAGGGGAAATTTTTGGATGTTACCTCAAAGAAAGGTCAGGATCTGCCGGCAGATGCTCTTAAAATCAAATTGGCAGATTTCGACAATGATGGCGATCTCGATCTGCTGGTGCTTACCAAAAATGATGGCGCGCTACTCTTTGAAAACACCGGCGATGGCACTTTTATAAAATCCAGGCTTTCCAAATCAGTTTCATCCTTATCCTCCAATATTCATCTTCATGATGCTGCTGTCTTTGATTTTGACAACGACGGTTTTTTGGATATACTTTTTGTCGGAAGTCCGAAATCTGATGACGCCCGCGGCATCGCGCTGCTTCACAATGAGCTCAATACCTTTACCGACCTAACCCGCCTGCTTCCGGATCACGTCAACGGTGGCTTCACTGCGGCCACCGGCGACTACAATCAGGATGGAGATATTGACATATTTCTCGCAGGCCTTGACGGCCGGCTTATGTTACTTCGCAATGATGGCGGCAATGTGAATCATTATTTGAAGTTGCAATTGGTTGGGCTCAGAACCGGCAGTGGCAAAAATAACTATTTTGGGATCGGGGCTGAGATAGAAGTCAGAGCCGGGGATTTGTATCAAAAAAAGGTTGTTACCCAGCCAGTGATGCTTTTTGGAATAGGACAAAGAGAGAAAGCAGACCTGGTGAGGATTCTCTGGACAAACGGGGTACCGCAAAATATTTTTTCACCCGGCACCGATCAGGACCTGATCGAGGAACAGGAGCTTAAAGGGAGCTGCCCTTTTCTATTTACCTGGAATGGCGAAAAGTACATATTTCTCAAAGACATGATGTGGCGCAGCGCCCTCGGCATGCCAATGGGAATTATGGGAAATAAGACAACTTATGCTTTCCCGGATGCTTCCAGGGAATATCTGAAAATTCAAGGTGAAATGCTTAAAATGAAAGATGGCAGATACACCATACAGATTACCAAAGAGCTATGGGAAACAATTTATATGGACGAGATTAAACTCATGGCCGTTGATCATCCGAGTGAATATGAAATATATGTGGATGAAAAATTTACCCCCCCTCCCTATCCCGCCCTGGAGATTTTGACAGTGAAAAATCATCAAAAACCCATAAGCGCCACGAATGGATTCGGACACAATATCCGGGATTTGATAAAAGAAAAAGACGGCAGGTATGAATCCGGATTCAAAAAGACCAGGTACCAGGGTGTCGTAGAAGATTATTCAATCATTCTTGATCCGGGCCAGCTCGAAGACACCGAAGGCATGCACCTCTTTATGCATGGCTGGATATTTCCTACAGATGCCAGCATCAATGTGGCTATTTCCCAGAGTGGAAATTTCGGCATTAAGCCACCCTCTCTTGAAGTATTGGATCAAAATGGGGTGTGGCAGATGGCAATTGATAATATTGGCTTTCCTGCCGGAAAGGACAAAACCATCATCGTAAACTTAGAAAATGTTTTTCTCTCGCCTGACCGGCGATTAAAAATTACTACGAATATGGAAATCTATTGGGATTATATCTTTTTTGGCAGAAATCAAAAGTCTGAGGTGATTCTAACAGAACTTAGTCCGGATCATGCTGATCTGCATTACAGGGGATTTTCACAAATGTACAGAAAAGATGGCCGTTACGGGCCGCATTGGTTTGACTATGACAAGGTTACAACAAGGCAAAAATGGAGAGACCTTGCGGGCAGTTACACCAGATATGGAGCGGTGACCGAGTTGCTGCAGGCGGCAGACGATATGTACATCATCGCCAATGCTGGCGATGAAACCACGATTACTTTTAATGCAGATAATCTGCCTCATCTTAAAGAAGGCTGGAAGCGCGATTTCCTGATCTACAGTGTTGGCTGGGTAAAAGATGGCGACCTAAACACCGCCACCGGCAATACCGTAGAACCGCTTCCTTTCCATAATATGACAAAGTACCCATACGGGTTGGAGGAAACTTATCCATTGGATTCCACAAAAAATGAATTCCTGATGAAATATAATAACAGGAAAGTTGGTTGGGGTTACTTCCTTCCTGTCACCCCTGAATTACCCTAAAAAGTTAAATAAAGAGTACTTTTTCTACTATTTTCTGCAAAATATCAGTTTAATCAAACTTCGCAGGATTCTGCAAAACAAGCAAATTACCGCACTTATTGCTGTAAGTTTGCGGGTTTACTGATTCCCGATTAAGTTAATTCACAACATTTCCTCATGAATTACTTGGACTTTATTTTCAAATCAGGTAATTTTCAAGATTATAATTAATCTATTAACTTAAAATCAGCTAACATGAAAAGAAGATTACTTTTCGTATTTCTGCTAACATTAGGTTGCTCCCAGTTATGGGCACAGCGAACCGTTAGCGGAAAGGTAACCGGCTCGGAAGATGGCTCAGCCCTTCCAGGCGTGAATGTTGTTGTTGTCGGAAGTCAACAAGGGTCCATCACAGACATTGATGGAAATTATCAAATCAGTGTTCCTGATGGAGCTGCGCTCAAGTTCTCCTACATAGGATACATCGATCAGGAAATTCAGGTCGGGAATCAATCTATCCTGGATGTTGTAATGCAGGAAAATGTGACACAGCTCACTGAAATCGTCGTAACTGCATTCGGAATTGAAAAGGATAAAAAAGCGCTTGGTTTCTCCGTAACTGAGGTTAAAGGAGAGGAGCTTACTCAGGCCAGAGAAATTAATCTCGGTGATGCGCTTCAGGGCAGAGTTGCCGGAGTTAATGTGAGTAATGTCGGGTCAGGCGTTGCAGGCTCCAGCAGGGTAGTTATCAGAGGTAATACCTCAATCAATGGCAACAACATGCCGCTCTACGTTATTGATGGCGTGCCCATGGATAACAGCAACCTGGGCCAGGCAGGCATGTGGGGTGGTTCTGACTGGGGAGACGGTCTGACAAGCATCAACCCTGATGACATCGAAAATATTTCGGTGCTCAAGGGAAATACTGCCGCAGCGTTGTACGGATCAAGAGCTTCGAACGGGGTCATTCTGATCACTACAAAGATGGGCAGAGGCCGAAAAGGAATCGGTGTTGAATTCAACTCAAACTTTGTTGCAGAAAACATTCAGAATTTTCAGGATTTTCAGCGCGAATATGGCCATGGAACCAGAGGCATGAAACCAAATGATAAATCGGAAGCCTGGAATACGACTGCCAGTGGCTGGGGAGCCAAAATGGATGGTTCTTTGGTACCGAGCGGCTTCGACGATCAATCAAGACCTTACAGCTATCAGGGTGATCCTTATGAAGCATTTTACAGAACCGGAACTACATGGACTAATACCCTTGCTTTGGTTGGTGGCAGTGATACCCAAAATTTCAGGTTTTCTGCTTCAGACATGAGGAATGAGGCGGTTACTCCTAATTCAGGAATGAACAGGCAGACTATGACGCTGAGCACAAATTCAAAATGGGCGGATAAACTCACGCTTACAGCTAAACTGCAATATTCGCGGGAAGATATTCAAAACAGGGCCAGATTATCTGATGCGCCCGGAAACGCAAACTATTCTGTGGCTGTACTCGCTCCGAGTATAAATGTTGGATGGCTTGAAGGAGAAACTGATAAAAAAGGCGCCAATCCGGACGGAACAGAAATGCTCTATGCCGACAACATCTTTTCTCAGAATCCATACTGGGCAGCATATCAGTTTGAGAATAATAACCTGAGAGACAGGGTGATCGGATCAGCATTGTTGCGTTACGACATCACTGATTGGCTGTATATTCACGGCCGGGTTGGTATGGACTGGTATAAAGATAAAAGGAGATCCACCGAGCCTTACGGAACCGGCTACCAGCCTCTTGGAGCAATCAATGAACAAGATCGCACATACCGTGAAACCAATTTGGAATGGATATTAGGGGGGCAAAAAACTTTTGGCGATTTCGGATTAAATGCATTCGTTGGCGGAAATGCCATGCAGCGTGACTTTGAATTTCTGGGCCTGAGAGGCACCATGTTAAATATACCTTTCTTCAACCAGGTGACAAATGCCGGCCAACAAAGTATTGGCTATGATGTCACCAAATCAGGGATCAATTCACTATTCGGATCCGTTGAGTTGAGCTATCGCAATTTCCTCTTTCTTACTGCCACAGGGAGAAATGACTGGTTCTCAACTCTGGAACCTGAGTTGAACAGCATATTCTACCCAAGCGTTGCTGGAAGTTTTGTTTTATCCGACATGATCGAGATGCCCAGCTTTTTCACATTTGCCAAGTTAAGAGCATCCTGGGCAGAAGTTGGTGGTGGAGCAGATCCCTACTCTACTCAATTGAATTATGGATTGGTAGGCCAGGGGCATAACGCCGGTTTCGGACAGGCGGCACTGGGTCGCATACAACAAGGAAGCGTGCCAAACTCTCTATTACAACCACTTACTGTATCGGAAGTTGAAATTGGCTTTGATCTGAGGTTTTTTAATAACAGATTAGGTCTTGATTATGCTTACTATGACCGCGGCACCAGGAATGATATTGTTGCAGCTAGCATTTCAGGAACATCAGGCTATGGAAATGCAATCATCAATGTTGGTGAATTGACAAACCGCGGCCATGAAGTTTTGATTACAGGCACACCGATAACCGGAAAATTCAGATGGGACATATCTCTGAATTATGCTTATAACAATCCGGAAATGAGACAACTGGCTCCGGGAATTAATTCACTCCAGGTAAATGAAGCGAGATCCCGAAATGCGTTTGTGCAGCACAGAATTGCCTATACCGATGAGAGCACGGGTGAATTTTTCCCCGGAGGTTACAGTATGATCATGGCATTTATGCCGCAAATGATAGATGGAAAGATGGTTTTGGACAACAGCGGTCTTCCGATGAGAGAAACCGGTCTGACTGTTATGGGTTCAGGAGTTGCACCACATACAGGCGGCATAAACAATAATTTTTCCTACAAGAATTTCAGTCTTGGCTTCCTGTTAGATTTTAAAGCAGGAGGTGTTATCTATTCCGGAACAAACCAGTCGGCCTACGGCAATGGTATGCACCAAGAAACCTTGGTAGGACGTGAAGGCGGCTTAACTGTTACAGGTGTAAATGAGAATGGAGACAATGTAAGCTATGAATTGCCGTATGCCGATCCGGACAACTCCGGTATCGTAACAGTTCAAAACTATTACGGTCGCTTAACTCAAATGTCCGGTTTGTTTGTTTATGATGCTGACTATGTGAAATTACGGCAATTCACATTTGGGTATAACTTCCCGGCAAGTATGTTAAACAAAACTCCATTTACAGGAGCAAGCCTTTCACTTGTGGGAAGGAACTTATGGTTGATACATAGCAGTATTGACAATATTGACCCTGAATCAACTTATGACAACACCAATGGACAAGGATTAGAGTGGTTCGGTGTACCTCAGTCGAGAACCTTTGGTTTCAATTTAAATGTTAAATTCTAAGTTCTTGTACTGATGTTTAAAAAACTAAAATTGAATAAAATGAAAAGTTATAAGATATTCACATTAATCCTGACTGCAGGGTTGATCTTTGGCTCATGCAATACAGATACATTGCAGGAATTAAATATTGATCCCCTGGCAGCTAATGAAATTGATCCCGGGTATGTATTGGCGTACACGCAGCTCCAGACTTCCGGAGAACGTTATGAAAACTGGCGCGCTCAACTGATTTATCAGTCGACCATGATGCAGATTTTTGCTACAATTCCAGGCTACTGGAGTGGAGATAAGTATTTGCGAAACAGCGATTACTCATCCTCATTATGGGACAGAGCCTATGGTAATTACATCAAAGACCTTGTGAACCTTGTTTACAACACCGATCCTGAGATCGTGGGAGACAATTCACAGATCAATTATCATGCAATTGCCAGAATCTGGAAGGTTTATGCTTTTTCAAGATTAACTGACCTGCACGGTGATGTGCCATATTCAGAGGCGGGTAAAGGCTTTCTGGAAAATATTTTCACTCCGAAATATGATCGCCAGCAGGACATATACGCTGACATGTTGAATGAGTTGGAAATAGCCGCCGGATTATTATCACCTTCTGAGAAATCGCCAGGCGTTCAGGACCTCATTTACGGTGGCGACCTTGACCGGTGGAAAAGATTTGCCCACTCTCTCATGTTCAGACTTGGCATGAGGCTGAGTAAGGTTGAGCCCTCTACAGCACAAAACTGGGTTGGCAAGGCCATTGCCGGCGGCCCAATGACCAGCAATCTTGATATTTGCAAAATAAACCATACGCAAGGTCCGGAAGGAATCAATGAAAATGGAATAGGGCAGGTCTTTTTATGGAATGGTGAAAGATATACTACTGACGATAGCCCGAGATTAAGTGAAACTTTGGTTAATCATATGAAATCAACTGTGGATCCCAGGCTTGGAAGACTCAGCTGGGTTAAAGCAAGTGCCAACGATCAATATGATTTTGATCTGGCATTTCAGGATGCATTGGGCTTGAAAAATGGCTATGATGCAGCAACTGTCCAAAATGATCCAAACTATATCGAAGGGAACACCTTGGATAACTTCAGTAGAATCAAGCCTGATTTCGTTTTGAGGGAGACGCCAATGGTGTTTCAGACTTATGCTGAAGTTTGTTTCCTGTATGCGGAAGCTTTCGAGAGAGGTTGGGCAGGTTCAGCCCCCGGAGATGCCGCAACATGGTATGCTTTAGGTGTTGAAGCAGCCATGAAAATGTACGGGCAACTTTATGGAGCAGCCGTTGCAGTTTCGCAGGCGGAAATAGATGCTTATATAGCCGCCAATCCATATCAGGGCGGACCTGATGGACTCAGGCAAATCGGAGAGCAGGTATGGATCGCAACGATCAATAACTTCTATGAAACATTTGCAAACTGGAGAAGAACCGGTTATCCGGTACTGACTCCTGTGAACTATCCAGGTAATGTTACAAATGGCACTATTCCAAGAAGACTGGAATATTCACAAGGCGAAGCCAGCGTGAATGCCGCCAACTATGAAGAGGCGGCCGCCAGAATTGGAGGCGATGAGTTTACATCGCGTATATGGTGGGATGTCGCAAACTAATAGAGCCACCTATAATGACAATGAAAAGCCACCAAAGGGTGGCTTTTTTTATTGCCAAACTTTCCTACTCTATAATTTCACCATACAAATCAATAGGAATCTCAAATGGATTCAAAATCATATCTGTCAGCATGCTGACCGATCTTCTGTTAAGCTGTGTATCAGAAGAAAAATCCTGTTCAATTCCGGATTTTTTCCAGTCTTCCTGTAATTTCTCTTCTGAATAATCATCAATAACCCGCTTTATTACTTCAAGAACAAAAGAAACCGTTACCCCATCACCGGAAGCATCCATTTCTTTTAATTGTGGATAATATGGCAAAAGCCCTTCCTTCCACTCAAACTCAGATACGATTCGCTCCGGGTAAAACCATGTTTGGTTGGCCCACTTATAGGGAACGCCATAACCTTTTAATATGCCGGTTGCACCAATTTTTTGCATGGAAATGAATCCTGGATCAGAAATTTTTGTATCGATATAAGGCATGATATAGGCATTATGTTTTAAGAGTTCGCTTTGAACCTGTCTGACAGAAATTTCTGATGGTCTTTTATTCTCCAAAACAGCAACGGCTGCCAGCATACCGGCTGCCTGGCCAATTCCCAAAACAACCGGCTGCAAACGTGTGGTTCCATTTACGATATTTGATACACTGATATTCTTTTCAGCAACTAAAAAATTTTCAATTCTTTCAGGAATAATAGATCCGAGTGGGATATTATAACTTGGTATCCGAATGTTGATAAAATCAATCTCCGGTGCATTGGCATTTTTATCATGATGATGGTCGATTGGATAATCTCCGACAGCGATACCGGTCTTATAGAAATTATAATTATAGGGTTTTTCCAGATGGTTAACAGTTAGAAAAACTTTACCTTTTACCCTTCTGGCCTCTCTGTGATAGGGAATCAACGGAAAATGATCATCAGAAGGGAACTCATTGGCAATTCTGAGATTTTTAAAACCAAGTTCATTTTGGAGATAATAAACAAAACCCATTGTAAATAATTTGGCCTCCTGGATTTTTCCAGGTCGTTCTTCCAGGCTCAATGCTGGCCAATTCAGATAAAAATCATTCCCGCAATGCGGCCAATTGATCAGATACTTATTGTTTGGCAGCCTGGCATAACTCAGCATTTGCTGGCAATCCAAAACTGCACCGAACATGTTATCCCCTTTTCGGGAGCAGGCACACGCATAATGACTTTTAGTATAATTTTTTGGCTTTTTTACCAGGCCTTGCCTGCTTTTTAAATCGCCAACATCCTCAAGTATAACGGCATACGTAATATCCTGTACGATATTATTTGCTTGTTCCGGTGCTTCTGCTTCACCCGTATCATCTCCGGAGTCCATGCCTAATCTGAAATCAGCGCCAACCATTGGCAATATGTCTCCCGTTTCAGTCGCATCTATTAATATTTTTGTCTGTACTTTAAGCGATTGTCCGTCATACTGATACCATACTTCCCACGCATCGCCATTTCGTATCACTTTAACAGGTATGGCATTAAATGAAACGCGGAGATTCGGCAGGTTCGCCATTTTTAAAAATATCTCATTGCCCACAGATGGTTCAAACAAAGTGTGGCTCACCCAACCCGTTGCAACTGCCTGCGCCCCGCCATAGTGATCATAAAGTGCTTGTCTGAATTCTCCCCAGATACCAGAAGGCAATTCGTGATTCCCATCCGTAGCTGACACGCCGGCGGAGGTAAGCATTCCTCCCAACCATGAAGTGGATTCTAAAATCTGCACTTTCACACCCATTCTTGCGACTGCAATGCCGGCAGCAGTACCGCCCGTACCGCCTCCTATTATCAGAACATCAACCTGGCTGAAGGATATATTCTTAAGAGTAGCAATTAGAAAGATCGCTAAAATCATGCTTTTAGTCATGGTCATGTTTTTTAGTTGATACAAAACTAAACTTTCAATAAGTAACAGGTCGACAATTTACAAAAACTGAAATTTCTCAAATGCGAAAAGCGAACTCTGGTCTAAAAAAAAATTAAAAATCCATTTAGATACAGACTGATGATGGAATTTTCCCCGATCACCATTTCTTTAGGTAAAATAGATATCCGCCATAATTTTCACAATAGGTTGATAGGACTTCATTTTCATTAGTCCAAAAAGCCAAAGATCACTTGAAGGTATTTAACCTCATTGCATCTTTAAATAACTTCCGGGATAGAGTCGCCAGACACAGACCGATCATCGTCCTACTCTTGTTACACGGAAAATCGTCTTACTGCAGGTGGTTTCGCTCAAATAAGTTAACTGGTCATCGGCCGAATATGGAAATACGGCGCGGGCGGCATTTTTTAGTCCGCTAGTCAACCCGCCATTGCTCGAAACAAACACCCAGATCAGAATCGCTGACAAGACTCATGAAAAATAGCCTCATCTCATCATATTTGCAGATTTTATAAAGCTGTTCTCCATCAATATTCATCATTTGGCCATCGACTGCTTTCTGACTAAACTCCGGCTCTGTCTTACCTGTAAATATTTCCGGTGCACCAGTCATAAGCATCTTTTTTAATTTACATAAAAAGGAATATTGGCATGTGCTGTGTGTCCCTGCCCATCGTTGGCGTAAATAAAGATGCGGTAGGCGCCAGAATTTGCCGGAGCTTCCAGTTCTACAACAGCTCCATTGCCATGAACCAGCTGCGGTTTGCTTTCCGGGGTTGATTCAAAATCTCCGCCTTCTCCGAGATCCGTACTTTCAGGCATCACATCCCATACATATTCGATATCATCGCCATCGTGATCACTGATCACCACAGAGGCTTTGTATTTTTTTCCGGCCTCCAGGTAAATGTTGTCATACGCTGTTTTTCCATCAAGCACAAACTCGTGTAACTGAGGTGACCTGTTTGCCGGCCAGGTGCCACTCCAGAGGTAATGCATCACATCTACCGATTCCGTTTCATGCCCATTTTTCATAAATAAGCCATACCAGGTAGGGGTCCTTTCCTGCTTTTGTCCCCATAAAAATACATATGACCCAAGGCACTGATCTGTTTGGGAGGCAATTGCTTCCCGGTACCTGCTTAAGTAATATTGTGCTTTTACGGTTGAGTTGTTCTCTATTGGCGCATTCCATTCTGTGGTAGCAACCTCCCAATGGCCGGTTGCACCCCATTCCGTG
>CAYZWN010000017.1:8141-41413 GCA_964482185.1 uncultured Roseivirgaceae bacterium | reverse complement strand
CAGCTACTCCTGTTGTAAATAATATCTGACTTTTGTAGATATTCAATTGGTGGAGAGGCCGCCAAAACCTTCTGCATTCAATGCCCTCACAATCAAGTCTATCCAGGATTCCTGCTCTTTCATGTGCGTCATGAGCAAGAAAAACAGATAGCCACCTATTTGAAAAATATCCGTTAGATTCTACCACATGAGTAAATTTTCCATGGGCATTTAAACATGCATCATACTCATTGAAAATTTCCCGCTTCTTTTCAATCCATCTGTCAAGTGCAGGTAATTGAGCTATGCCCAAGGCTGCACACAGGTTGCTCATCTGGTAATTGTAACCAATTTCATTATGGGAAAAAGACGCATTTACATCACGGGCCTGAGAAGCAAGGTGCCGCATCCTTGCCACCAAATCTTCTCTGTTTGTTAAGATTGCCCCGCCGCCTGTTGTTGTGATAATTTTATTCCCGTTGAAAGAAAAAATGCTCACATCTCCAAAGCTGCCTGCCCTCCGGCCATCGATTTTGGAGCCCAGCGCCTCCGCAGCATCTTCGATTATCGGAATATCGTATTTGTGAGCAATATCCATCAATTCCCTCGCTTTGGCTGGATTTCCGTACATGTGTGCATAAATAATTGCCGCCGGTTTTAATTTATCTTTGCGCAATTTCAGTATTGCCTTTTCCAATAATTCCGGATCCATATTCCAGGTATCATTCTCGCTGTCAACAAAAACCGGTATTGCTCCAAGATATGCAATGGGATTGGACATCGCTACAAAACCAAAAGTCTGGCATATCACATAATCTCCCGATTTAACACCCACTGACCGCAAAGCAAGATGAATGGCGGCGGTTCCTGAATTGACAGCAACGGCGTATTTTCTTCGGGCAAGGTCACATAATTTGTTTTCAAAGCGCTCCGTATAATCTCCTCCGGGCGCCAGCCAGTTCGCTTTAAGTACTTCTGTCAAATGGGTGAGTTCTTCTCCCGACTGGTTAGGTGGAGAAAGGTAGATTTTATATTTGCGGGATACACTCATCGAATGGAGATTGGTTTTGCCGGATTACCAACATATTTCGCCCCCGCCGGAATGTTACTTAATACCACGGAACCGGCACCAACAATTGCCCAATCCCCAATACTGACACCCGGCAAAATGGTTGCATTTGCGCCTATTAAAGCACCTTCTCCTATAGAAACACCTCCACAAACCACGCTTCCGGGACCAATGTGGGCATAATTATCTATCTGGCAATCGTGCTCAACCAAAGCTCTGGTGTTGATAATTACGTGTTCACCAATAACACAGCCACTCTGTATGGCAGATCCCATTAATGCAACTGAACCCTTGCAGATTGAGCTGGACCGCGCTATGAGCGAAGTACGGTCTTTAAGTATTCCAAATCTGTGCAATACCTTCGCGGACAAATCAGCCCTGATGTGGTTATCTCCGATCGCGATGATCAAAGGAAATTCTTTAAAAAAATCTGCCGAATAGCCATGCCTTACTGATAATCCTTTAAACTCCAGAATACCCGGATTATCATCGATCACTCCAGACACCTCGCTGCCACATTCCTGCAAACTTTCAAAAATAACGCGAGCATGCCCTCCGGCCCCATAGAGTATCATAATGAGGAGCCGGTAAATATTGGCATGATGGTTTCTTTTTCCTGTTTGCTGCCAAGATATATGATTGTTTTCCAGGCAATTTTTATGTCAACCCAAAAGGAAATGTGATCAGCGTACCAGGCATCAAGCCTCAGCCGCTTCTCCCAGCAGATATCGTTTCGGCCATGCACCTGGGCCCAGCCCGTAATTCCGGGTTTGCAGGTGAAGCGCTTAAGTTGTTCCTTCTGAAATAGGCCTGCATATTCAACAGGCAATGCCCTCGGCCCGATGAATGACATTTCGCCCTTGAGAATATTGAATAGTTGTGGAAGTTCATCTATACCCAGCAAGCGCATCTGCCTGCCAAATCTGGTGTATTTTCTATCTGAAAGAGAAAGCCCGTCTTTCATATCCGGCTTCAGTGTTTTGATTTTATAAATAACAAAAGGCTCCAGGTTTTTACCGCTTCGCTTTTGAACAAAAATCACGGAACCTCCCTGAGATATTTTTATAAAGAAATAGATGAGCACCCATAACGGCAATAAAACCACAATCGCGATCAAGGCAATCAATCTGTCCATTACTGGTTTTATCACTTTTGAATAAATCATATGGCTTTCTTTAAGAGCTTTAATTTGATAAAAATATAGGCCAAAGACAAGGTTCCCAGCATGAGGAATAAAGCAATTACCTGGTAGAAAACCGATAATGGAAGCATAAAAATGATCAGTACATTGACAATTAGCTGAATCAGCATATAAATGCCTGTCATTTGCAGATGAGAAAAACCCATTTCGCGCACAGCCAACTGAAATAAATGTTTATTATGGGCTTCAAATATATTTTCCCGGTTCATCAACCTTTGAATAATCGTGAATATGGTGTCGATACCGTACAAACTCAAAAAGAAGACAAAAATCCATTGGCCTGACAAATAAATCAGCGTGAGCATCAGATAAATATTTACATAGGCAACAGAAAGGCTTCCCACATCTCCGGCAAAACAAACTGCCTTGTCCCGGAAATTAAAAAACGCAAACACCAGCAGCGCGATGAAATAATAATCGAGTAAACCGGATTGCGTAAAAGGCATGATCCAACTATTGATAAATACAAGCGTTGCAACCAAAATCAGGCTATAGCCAACTGTAAGACCGTTGATCCCATCCATGAAATTAAAGGCATTGAGTGCACCTGTCGCTACCACCACTAAAACAGCCAGTGCGGCCCAGGGAATGCTCAGGAAATTGAGATCGAGCAAAATCAAAACAATCGCGATGACCTGAAAAGGAAAACGCAGGCTACCGGGCAGATTTTTCAGGTCATCAACAAAGCCTACAATCGCAACCAACAGCATCCCGGCTATAAAATAATATCCCGGAAAGTTTAGCAACAAAGCGGTCGCAATCATGGCCGGCGGTATGATCACCCCGCCTCCCCTGATTGTAGCGCCATGATGCATGGTTCGGTGATTGGGTAAATCAACGATTCCAAAATGCCTGGCTATACGAAAGTATAACAGCGAAACAACCATTAGCACGGCAAAAAATACCAGATAATTCAGATTATTCATCAAACGACCGGATTGTCTTAATTAATCCCTCTTCTGCCGAAACCGGCAACTCTTCGCCCAAAGTTAGTAAAAGCTTTTTATTCGAAACGGTCATATTTTCCGTAAGCTTGGCGAGCGATGATTTGTTGAATGGCAAATGCAATAGAGTCCCGATCCGGGCAAATGTCCTGATCAATCCCCTGGGAATATGCATCACTTTTACCGGTTTGCCGATCACATCGCCAATGCGTTGCACGAGTGATGTTGAAGAAAAAAACTGATCATCGGCGAGGTGATACGTGCCCGCACTTAGTTTATTATTGAGAATTTGATCGATTACCCAGCAGAAATTTTCAATCGACAAAAAAGACCTTTCATTATGATATGCCCCAAGCGGGTATGGAATGCCACTTTTTACGAATTTATAAAGTAGATTCAGATTGCCCTTGTTACCGGGACCGTGAATCATGACGGGCCTCAAAACATATACTTTTTTACCAGCGACCTGGTTTTGCAGTATGAACTGCTCAGCCATCAGCTTAGATCTGCCGTATGGTGTGGATGGGGATGGCCTAACTTCCTCGGTCAGCATCACATCGGCGTGATCGGCAACAGCCTTGATGGAGCTTATATAAATAAAAGTGGTTGCAGAAGATTGTAAAAACTCCAGGTAGCGCTTTTTTGAGTTTTCAAAATTGGCCTTGATGTAATCCTCAACCTTGTATTTACCGCTTAGGTCATGTGCAATGCCTGCCATGTGCACAATGCAGTCAATTTCTTCGACATCGAGGATACGCTGTGAAATATCCGTGACGAATTGGATTTTTGATTTCCTGAAAGCCTGCCTGGCATTTTCGATATCCCTGGAAAATCCGAATAATTTTATCGCCGGTTTATTTTCCAGGAATTCAACCAGATTTTTCCCGACAAATCCGGTGACGCCGGTAATCAGGACATTTTTCATTTGTGATTGAATAATTCAAAAACTTTATTGAAATACTTTGGATATACCTTCAGCGCGTTGGTTTTGATACCGTGTTTTCTGCAGGCCTTAATTATTTCACGGTTGAGAATAATATTGCTTTTTATGCCATTTGAGCTGACTCCTCCCTTTCGCATTTTCACCATGGTGATTGGCAAATACTTGTACCTGAGCTTATGTACATATAGCAGGCGGATCAGCATTTCGTAATCCGCCGCGATCTGAAAGTCGGTTTCAAAATTGCCGTACAGTTCATAAAATTTCTTCCTTACAAAAAATGTCGGATGGGCCGGCATATAGCCACGTGCAAACCGCTCCGGATTCCATTTGGCTGAGGAATATGTGCGCACAGTCCGATTCAGGTTTGTTGGGTCAACAAATATCAAATCACCATAAACAGCATCGATCTCTTCATCTGCAAAAGCCCTGGCTACGGAAGAGATGATATGATTGGCTGAATAAAAATCATCTGAATTCAGAATACCGATCACCTCACCGCTCGCCATTGAAATGCCTTTGTTCATGGCGTCATAAATGCCATTATCCGATTCGCTAAGCCACCTTGCCACAACATTGTCATGCTTTTCAATGATATCAACAGTGCCGTCGGTTGAGCCTCCGTCAACAATGATGTGCTCCAGATCAGGGTAATCCTGGGAGGCAACGGATCGGATGGCATCTTCGATAT
Source organism: uncultured Roseivirgaceae bacterium (assembly GCA_964482185.1). Lineage (GTDB taxonomy): Bacteria > Bacteroidota > Bacteroidia > Cytophagales > Cyclobacteriaceae > JAAUQL01. The sequence goes on along the minus strand of CAYZWN010000017.1, from coordinate 36,589 downwards.
GCGCAGCGCTGTTGTAACAAACTGTAATGATGCTCACCTTCATTCGAGGCTGTGAATAATTTTAAACAATATGTTAATCCGGATAAACCTCCAGGGTTTTTGGGTCAACTGATAATTCGCTTTTTTACCAGGGTGGCCGGATTTCCCTGATAAATACCAAATGCCTCCAAATCCCTGCCAGCGACGGAGCCCACAGTCAGGACACTATGCTCATGACATTTTACCCCGGGACAAACTACAGCATTCGCACCAATCCAAACACCATCCTCCAGAATAATTTCTCCTGTGATCAAGTCAAATGTTGTTTTTTTATAATCGTGATTCCCAGTCAGTAACATGGCTCCCTGCGACAAACAAACATGCGAACCCAATTCCACTTTTACCAGATTATCAATCCAGACGTTTTCGCCAATCCAGCAATAGTTTCCAACTTTGAGATTCCATGGATATTTAATATTTATATAAGGTTTGATATTTACACCTTTGCCGATCACTGCGCCAAATAGCCGGAGCAAAAATACTTTTAAGCCGGAAATTGGCAAAAGTCCGTTTTTAAGAAAAATTGCATTCACAAAATGCCAGATAATTCTTTTTAGTTTACCTGCGCCGGGCGCGTACCAGGAATTATCGTATTTGGAAAGATCGGTTTTCAAGGTTTTATGGATAATGTGTCGTCTGAGAAAACAATTTCTCCATTTACGATCGTCATCACCACTTTGGTTTGTAAAATTTCCTCTTCAGGTATGGTCATGATATCACGGCTTAGAATTGTAAAATCTGCGTATTTTCCAGCCACAACCGACCCTTTGATATCTTCTTCGAATGCCCCAAAGGCGGCATCCAATGTGTAGGATTTCAGTGCCTGTTGCCTGGTCATTTTTTGCATCGGTTCGTAGCCTCCCGGTGGCTGGCCTTTCAGGGTTTTTCTGGTGACGGATGCATAGAAGCAGGCAAGCGGATCGATCGGCTCCACAGGGGCATCCGTGCCATTGATAATTATTGCTCCTGTTTTTAATAATTCCTGCCATACGTATGCACCTTCCGCAATGCGCCGTTCGCCAAGCCTGTCGATGGCCCATGGTCGGTCTGAACTCATGTGGATGGCCTGCATGGCAGGTAAAACGCCCATTTTTCCAAACCGGGGTATGTCATCCGGATGCAGGTGTTGGGCGTGCTCTATCCTGAACCTATAAGCATCGGATGGCTTTGCTGTCTCGCTAAAAGCTAACTCATACTGATCCAGGGTTTCCCGATTCGCCCGGTCACCAATAGCATGGGTACATACCTGAAAGCCATAATTTATTGCTTTTCTGCTTATATCAAGTATATCCTGAACGGGCATCGTGGAATGGCCATGCGCACCATGCATATCTTCATATTCTTCGAGCAGCCATGCGCCACGTGAACCCAGTGCCCCATCTCCGAAGAGCTTGATAGACCGAATGGTCAGAAAATCGCTCCCAAGGCCGATTTCAGGGCCAGACGTAAAATAACTATTAAGCAACCCTTCGTCCGATCCGGAAAGCATGGCATACATGCGTATTTTAAGACGGCCGCTTTCAAGATTTTTCTTGTACAAATCAATTACATTTTGATTGACTCCGGCATCATGAAAGCTGGTAATACCATTTGTCAGGCAGGATTCCAGTGCCTTTTCAAATGCCAGTTGGTCAGTATCCCCGTCTTGCTTTGGCATGACCCTGCCGACTAAACCCTGGGCAGTCTCATTGAATATGCCGGTCGGATTTCCCTGGCGATCTTTAAATATTTCTCCGCCGTCAACATTCGGAGTCTGCGCATCGATACCCGCTAAGGCCATGGCCTTTGCATTGGCCAGGGCGAGATGCCCACTCGCGTGTCTGAGAAATACGGGATTATCCGGTGAAACGGCACTGAGCTTCTGGTGTGTGGGAAAACCCTGCACTACGGGACTGGAAATACTGTCCCACTTGTCCTGGTGCCAGCCCCGGCCCGTGATCCATACCCCGGGTTCAGCATCTGCTACACGCTCTGCCACGCTTTCGACTAATTCTTCATAACTCGAAACAGAATTGAGGTCAAGTATGAGTTTGGCGTATCCTTCACCCATGAAATGTGCGTGTCCTTCGATAAAGCCGGGCATCATCATGCGCCCATCTAAATCTACTAACCTGGTGTTTCGGCCTTTCCATGACATCGCTTCTTCCGGCGCTCCAACAAAGACAATTTTCCCGGATTTCACAACAACTGCACCGGCCTTCGGCATCTCATCATTCACCGTGTAGATATGCCCATTATGGAGGATCAAATCGGCTTGTTCATCATGACGAGAACATGAAAAAATAAGTATTAGCAGTATCAGACTTGTAATAATCTTCATGAATAAAATTGGTTATTATTTAACAATCTGGCAATATAGCCTCCCTGAAGGCTACTTATGGGTAATAAAAATACTGGTAGTCCCATCCTCATTTTCATTGCCCGGGGCGATGATCTTTGCCTTAATCTTCCCGCCGGCTTCAGTATTTAATGTCAATTCCATTTCAAACTCTTCATGCCGCACTGTCTCAAAATTGATATTTGAAAGCAAGGTCGCAAAATCGATCTCTTTAAAAATATCTTCAAATACCGATACTTCCTCAGCGTTTTTGTCGATTTTGCCCAGCGTTCCTTCGGAAGCAAATTTTACCTTTCCGGATTGATCCACGACAACAAATCCGATTGTATTATTCGCAAAGAAATAATCAAACCATTGTTTGCGCATCTGTATCTCCTGCTCCATTTGCTTACTACGTGTCACATCCCTTGATATACCAAATGTACCGACCGTCTTTCCTTCCAGATCTTTAAGCGGATTCTTGGTTGTAGAAACCCAGGTTATACGTCCGTCATCCCATTTTTCTTTTTCTACTACATCCTCCATCGGGCTTCCGGTACGGATAATACGCTGTTCATCTTCAAATGCTACCCTGGCATGATCTTCAAACCCGAAATCAAAATCAGATCTTCCAATCACTTCTGATTCATCTTCCTTCCCAAAAAGTGATACCATGGACTTGCTGACCCTAATAAACTTACTACTGAGATCTTTGAAATAGATCCGGTCATTGCTGCTGCTTAGCAGGGCGCTTAACAGATACCGCTCTTCATCAAACCGGCTTTCAATCTCCTCCAGCTCTTTGTTCCTGCGTTCCATCTGCTCCTGGGTTGCGGCCAGTTCTTCCATATTCTGTCGCAATTCTTCCTCCTGGGCTTTCATCTGTTCTGCTCTTTCGCGTGTTTCGTCAAGGAGTCGCCTGGTGGTTTCATTAATTTTTCCTGCATTGAGCGAAGAGGCAATGCTTGTGCCGATTGATTCAATAAATTCAATTTCGTGCGGCTGTATTTCCTTAAGTGAAGCAATCTCAATGATTCCTTCAATTTTTTCTTCTTCCTTCAATGGTACAATGATCAAACTTGATGGCTTCGACTCACCCAGGCCGGTAGCAATGTTGTAATGGTCAGTCCTGATATCCTTCAGGTAAATGACTTTGCCTTCACGGAATGACTGGCCGGCCAATCCTTCGCCAATTTCAAGCCTCTTTTGAATGTATTTTTTGCGGTTATAGGCGTAAGCAGTAAGCAATTCAAGATAGTGGTCGTCTCCTTCTTCTTTGTACACAAACAAAGCGCCCTGACTCCCGCCCAAATATTCTACGAGATTGCCGATCAGATGCGCGCCAAGATCTTCAAGATTATCGCTGTGCAATCGCAATATTTCTCCAAATTTGGCCTGCCCTTCATTCATCCAGTTGCGGATTTTATCCTCGCGGGCAACCTGCTGAAGGCGATCCCGCATTTCAATCAGGGCATTTCCCAATGCATCATGCTGGCTTTTTGGTGAAAATTCAAAACCAAAATCGCCCTCGCCAATATGCCTGGCAAACTGGCTGGCGCTATCGAGATAATGTACCAATTCGTCACTGGCCTCGGTTATGGGCATAAATTCCTTTTCGCTCTCTACTTTTGAATCCGGCAGCTCTCCTTTCGCAATGCTTTTAAGTACTTGGCTCAGATCCACCACTGAATAGTTGAGTTGTTTAAGAATGAGCCGGGCGAAGATGATGATGAGGAGCACAAAAAGGAGTGCAAAGGTGATATATATTATAAAGGACCCCTGTCCATAGGCATCCTTAATCTGCCTGTCAACAGCAATTTTCAAATGATTGTCAAGTAATAAAAGTGCATTTTCAGCCGATTCGAATGAAGTGGTCAAAACGCTTAAATCAGTAACCTGCGTTGGTATTTCATCCTGATCAAACAGAAATACATTTACAGAATCAGCCTCAGTCTGGGTTTTTGATAATATTGCAGGCAAGTGATTGTCTTCGTTCAGTAAACTAATAACATGGCTGTCATAAGTAGTGATGAGCGCCTTCAATTGCACAAATTGCCTGAGCAACAATGTGTCTTCAGAAATAAATGAAGTGGCATGGAGGTAATCTTCCAGCAGACTTTTGGTATTTTTCAGGATATATACACTTTGCAATCTGAAGGTCTCCTTTTGGGTTTTTTGGTACAGCAAGGCTGTATTAAAGGACTTGAGTAATTCACCGCTCAATGATTGTTTTTTATCCATCAACTGAACCTTTTTCTCAGTCAGATCGAGGATTAGCTGATTGTTCTTTTTTCTGTTGGAATCTAAAATTGCCAATAAAACCAATGCGAGAAAAAAGCTCGAAATGGCAAAAAGTAGAAGTAAAAACCCCGTTGACTTTGTGTTAATCCTGTTTAAAAAACTGTCTGACGAAATGATTTCACCTGCCATATGCTGAATATTCGTGTCAATTGAAGTGGCGTCCAAATGCGCCCGAAAATAAAAAAATGAAATTATGATTTAATTCTGAAAATAAAGCACGAAAAACCCGTAAATACTACCCCATGAACTGATTATAAAAAAATTAAATTCATACGTGCTGTGATAAAAAAAGAGACTGCACATCGGACAGTCTCTTTTATTTCAGCATTGAACCTGGAAATCATATGCCTGGCTATAGACTGGCTACTTTATTCCAATCTGAAAGTAATTGGCAGCATCATGCGCACGCGCACCGGATTGCCGCGTTGCAGACCGGGATTCCATCGTGGTGACATGGCGACAATGCGAAGCACCTCTTCATCGCACCCGGCTCCAATACCGCGCACAATGCTGATATCGCTGAGGCTGCCGTCTTTATCCACTACGAAGTGAACGAATACCTTGCCTTCGATTCCCATTCTCCTGGCCTGCGCCGGATATTTCAAATTTTTCCCAATAAACCGGTAAAATGCCTCCAAACCTCCTTGAAACGATGGCATCGTTTCGGCAATTGTTATAATTTCCTCCACGTCTTCATCAGGAATAGGCTCAACCAAAGCGATGGTTTGATTAATAATTTCAATCTCGCCCTGATCAAAAGTGTATGGGATTTCCTCGATTTCAATCTTCGTTAAATCATCGATCACAATGATTTGCGGCACAACTTTTGGTCTCGGCGGTTCTATTTTGTGCTCCGTTACCGGCACATCATACATCTCATCGAAAAGCCGGTCCTTCAATTCGACGGAGGATACCTGGCTTGCAAATTTCCACTCAAAGGCAGAAATCACCAGCAGCAAGCTCAGCACAAGGCCAATGTTAAAAAACAGGCCGGACTGCTTCCTGTAATCCAGCCTTGGATTCTTTTTTGCTTCCATTACAATTTGTTTTAGAGTTTAAGAATTAAGAAATCAACAGGGCCCTGTTTTATTTTTAGTTTTTAAAATTCAATTAGTCTACCACCTTAAAATCAGAAGGCACCGTAATCTCACTGTGCGGATCAGGTGGCGGCGGCACCTGTTCCGGCACCTCAGGCCTGTTAAAGAACGCGAGAAGCAGGGCGATGATCAATATAACCAAAAACACCAGAACCAACCAGCCTCTTGTTTTTTTCCTACCCTGTTCATAATGCCTGTCGAGCAGCGACTTATAATTTTTGTGTTGCTCAATTCTGCTTTGCGTAAACTGCTTACGCCTTACCCGAATATCAAATCTGGTCATCTGTTCCTCCTTTCCATTAGCTTTCGTAATTTCTCAATTGCTCTGTAGGTTCTCATTTTGGCTGTTGCCTCCGTGATGTCCAGAATAAACGCGATCTCAGCAAAACATTTGCTCTCGAAAAACCGCAACTCAAGCACCTCAATATCCGACTCACTCATGGTGAGCATCAGTTGGGTAATACGCTCAATATCCAGCTCCTCAACCTGGTCAGTGCTTTCAGAAATTAGATTTTCAAACTCCGATTCATCAAAACTGAAAACCAACTTTTTCCTGCTGCTTCTGTAGTGCCTGTTTACCTCGTTGCTTGCGATTCTGTATAACCAGGCTGAAAACGGCACCCCTCTGAACTTATATTTCTTTAAGCCGCCAAGTGCTTTCAAAAAGGTTTGCGATGTGAGATCAGCCGCCAGCTCTTCATCATCGGTTCTCCTGTAGATAAAATTGAAAATCGCCGCGAAATATTTGTCATACAACACCTGAAACCTTGCCGGATCCCTGGCCGCCTCCCTGACGATTTCAAATTCCCGGAGCATTTCCTCATGACTGATATGTTGATGCGTTTCGATGGCAATCAATTTTAAAATCTATTTGCATAACAAGTTGGCTTAACAAAAAGTAACAGAAATAAAAAAAATATTAGCAAAAGCGAAACAATGTATATACATTTGTTGTATATACATGTAAATAATAAGTCGATGAGAATAGAAGAAGAAATCAAACAGGCTACATTCAAAAGTGAATACCACAAATTAGTGGTCAACTTAAAGTTCACATCAGGGTGGGTCAGCGGACTGCACAACAGAATCTTCAGAAAGCAAGGAATTTCTTCACAACAGTTTAATGTGCTCAGAATTTTGAAAGGACAATATCCAAAGCCCAGCAGCCTTATTCTCATCAGAGAGCGGATGTTGGATAAGGAATCCAATGCGTCAAGGCTTATTGATAAGCTGGAAATTGCAGGATTAACTAAAAGAAAACAATGTCCTGAGGACAGAAGGCAGGTTGATATCACAATTACAGATAAAGGAATCAATATGCTTGAAAAAATCAATCCGGAAGTAGAGCAAATCACCGGCAAAATTATCAATCTAAATGTTGAGGAAGCAGAACAGCTTAATTACTTGCTTGATAAGTTACGCAATGAAAGCAATTCTGGAAATGGGGAATATAAGTTAGAATCAAACATAGAAGGGAGTATATCATGAAAGTGCAAACCAGATCGAAAGTTTTTCACGCTGCTGCCAGCAGGGGAACTGCCAACCACGGATGGTTGATATCGAGGCACACGTTTAGTTTTGCAAATTATTACAATCCGGACAGGATTCACTTCGGGGCGCTCAGGGTGCTTAATGATGACATCGTAAAGCCGGGCATGGGATTCGGCACGCATCCTCATGACAATATGGAGATTATTTCCATTCCATTGGCAGGAACGCTAGCGCATAAGGACAGCACAGGCAACGAGCAGACGATAAAAACCGGTGAAGTACAAATCATGTCGGCTGGCACGGGCATTTATCATTCCGAATACAATCATTCCAAAAAGGAGGAGGTTAACTTTCTCCAGGTATGGATTTTACCAAAGGAAAAAAACATATCTCCAAGGTACGGGCAAAAAGATTTTTCTGCGGCGCTCGGCCAGAACAAGCTGGTGACTGTAGTTTCTCCGGCGAAGGATGATGCCTTATGGATCAATCAGGATGCTGAACTGACCATTGGGAATTTATCAAAAGATACCAAACTCAGTCATAAGCTTCAGTTTCAGGGAAATGGATTTTATACTTTTCTGATTTCCGGAGAAGCGAGAATTAATGATGATCACCTCAGGGAAAGGGATGCGGTAGGTTATTTTGACACCAAGGCGGTTCAGATCGAAGCGCTTCAGGACTCTAAAATTTTAATTATTGAAATACCAAAAATTTATTAACAAACATGAAATATTTAAATATGAAAAAAGCAGTATTAATGGCGCTGTCGGTAGTAGCTATCGGTTACAGTGCAATCGCAGAAAATGACGGAAAGTCAACAATGAGTGTTAACGCCGAAGAAAGCAAGGTAATGTGGATCGGTAAGAAAGTCACCGGCGAACACTTGGGTTACATCAACATGGCAAATGGCGATCTCCAATTTGATGGAGATGTTCTTAAGGGCGGTTCATTTGAAATCGATATGGCATCAATTACCAATACAGACATCACAAATGAAGGAACCAATCAGAAATTGGTCGGCCACCTGAAATCAGATGACTTCTTTGGCGTGGAGCAGTTTCCAAAAGCATCATTTGTGATTACCGGCGCAGAAGCAAAAAAAGCCGGTAAGTATGATTTGAAGGGGAACATAACCATCAAGGGCGTTACTAAAGAAATTGAATTTCCGGCACAGGTTACGCTCCTTGGAGACAAAGCTACCGCGACAGCGACGCTTACGCTCGACAGATCTGAGTTTAATGTAAGGTATGGGTCCGGATCGTTTTTCGACAATCTTGGAGACAAAATGATCTATGACGACTTTACGCTTGACATCACATTGGTCGCAAACAAGTAATTGTTTTGTACAACCCAACAGAAAGACCGGGCGACAACACCCGGTGTTTTTTTTTTAGCGCAGTGGTTTTTAAGGACAAATACAAAAGAGTATTAGCTTTTTTTTTACCTTTAATGCCATTCAGAAAAGTAGCTTTTCTGAATTTTTTATGCTAACCAATAAATGACTTGGAGCCATACCTCTCAATTATAGAAAAAGAGCTAAAAGCATATCGCTTCGGGAACTCCCCGCAATCGCTTTATGAACCTATCAGGTACGTGCTTGCCCTGGGAGGCAAAAGACTTCGCCCGGTGCTGACACTCATGACCTGCCATCTTTTCAGCGAAGACTTCACCCAGGCCATCAATCCGGCGCTCGGTATTGAGGTTTTCCATAATTTCACGCTGCTTCACGATGACATTATGGACAATGCGCCACTGAGAAGAGGGCAGCCAACCGTTCATGAAAAATGGGACAGTAACACAGCCATCCTGTCGGGTGACGTAATGATGATCAAAGCCTATGATTTTTTTGTGAATTCAGGCTTACCCGGGCTTGGTTTAATGCTCAACAAATTCAACCGTTGTGCTACCGGAGTATGTGAAGGACAGCAATTCGATATGCTTTTTGAAAACACAGCGAGCGTCACAGAGCAAGAATATATTGAAATGATTCGCCTGAAAACGGCCGTTTTACTCGCTTTTTCGATCGAATTGGGAGGCATGATCGGTGGCGCTGATAAAAAAATATGTGATCTGCTGTACGATTACGGCATCAACATAGGCATTGGTTTTCAACTTAAAGACGACCTGCTGGATGTATATGCAGACGCAGACAAATTTGGCAAACAGGTAGGCGGCGACATCATCTCAAATAAGAAAACCTGGCTTTTGATCAAGGCTCTGGAAAATGCAAAGGGTGCAACACTGGATCAGTTAAAAATATGGGGAGCGAAAAAAGAGTTTGATCCGGCGGAAAAAGTGGAGGCAGTAAAAAACATCTATGATGAACTGCAAATAAAACAGCTTTGCGAACAAAAGATCAGCATCTATTTTGACAAGGCTGCAGCCGAATTTGAACTTATTCCTGGCAATCCGGAGAGAAAGTATGCGTTGCAATCGCTGATGAACAGGCTGATGAAACGGGAAAATTAACGGAACATGGTTGAGCAAACGACACTTATCCTGATAGTTGTAACAGTTGCTGCCAGCATGTACGGCTGGAATAATCCGAACATCCAGAAAAAATGGATGTTCAATCCCTTTACTGTGCACAATGCCGGGCAGTATTACCGGTTTCTGAGTTCCGGATTTATACACAGCAACTCCATGCATTTGCTTTTCAATATGATAGCGCTGTTCTTTTTTGGAGGAGTTATTGAGCGCATTTACATGAATACATTCGGCCCCAAAGGCATCATTTATTATCTGATCACCTACCTGGCTGGAATTGTTGTGTCAAATATCAAGACCTACCTCAAATACAAAGACTCAGGATATTACAATTCACTTGGGGCCTCGGGTGGTGTGGCTTCTATCTTATTTGCATCCATTCTTTACCGACCGACATCATCCATCTGTCTTTATTTTGCCATCTGCATTCCGGCATTCATACTTGGGGCCATATATCTGATTTATACTTATTATTCAGGCAAAAAAGTTTCCGATAATATCAATCACGATGCGCACCTGTTCGGCTCTCTGTTCGGTATTGTTTTTACTATAATTCTCAGGCCTGCAGTGCTGGTAGAGTTTATTGAAAGAATTAAAAACTTCAGCCTTTACTAATTCCAGTTTTTATAGCCTCGCAAACAGATCATTTCTTTGGCTGATTTTAATTAAAACCAGACAGAATTTTTAAAACAATATCACTAAATTCGTTCTTTGGTGGAATGCCCGGCTCAGAACTTGAAAATTGACCAGACCGCATGTCAAAAGAAGAAGCTAAAATATTACTGATAGATGATGATGAGGACATCCTTTTGGCTGCGAAATTTTTGCTAAAAAAGCATTTCACCACAATTATTACCGCCGGTGGCCCGGATACGGTAGATACACTGTTGTCCAGGCACAAATTCGATATTGCACTGCTTGATATGAACTATACCACCGGCGCAACCAGCGGCAAAGAAGGTCTCGACCTGCTAAAAAAAATCAAATCGAAGTCATCCGCCACAAGAGTGATCATGATGACCGCTTACGGGGACATCGATCTCGCAATCAAGGCAATCAAGGAAGGAGCTTCAGACTTTATTGTAAAACCATGGGACAACGCAAAGCTCATTTCCACGGTACTTGCTGCATTTAAAAAAGGTTTTGCCGGAACAGAGCTGCAAAATCATCAGCCGGCTGACGACGATGGGGGCGATCAGGATGCCGTGCAAAGGCCATTTTCCGAGGTAGAGCGCATTTTTATGTTTCTGGATATTCGTTCGTCAACAACCATTGCCGAAGAGCTGGGCCACATGCAATATTTTGAATTACTCAATGATTTTTTCAGAGACATCGGCGAACCGATTTCAAAAAACAGAGGCCACATTTACCAGTATGTCGGAGATGAAGTGGTGGTTTCCTGGTCGCTGGATGAAGGACTCACAAATGCAAATTGCCTTCAGTGCTTTTTTGATATTGAAGAAACGATCCATCGCCATGCGCAAAAGTACATCTCCAAATACGGCATTCGCCCGATGTTTAAGGCAGGTATGCATTTTGGCAAGGTTTCAAAAGGCACGGTAGGAACATTGAAAAAAGAGATTATCTACACGGGCGATGTTTTGAACACGGCAAGCAGGATTGAGGGCTTGTGTAATAAGCACGATGTAAGCCTGTTGCTCTCCCAAAGTCTGGTTGACATGCTTCCGGTAAACCACGCCTTTTCTCCCCGCAAAATCGGAGAAATAAATCTTCGTGGTAAAAGCGCGGAAATAATACTTTACACGATCGAACTTACGGGAAAGTCTGTGACATAGCAGGCGCTTACCGGTAAGTCTTATTCACTGTAATACCAGGCCAGCTATCCGTTCGGAACGGAACAGCCGGCAAGCCATCCATGTTATACAGATTCAGATCGTCCGGATTATCGGCCCAGCCATAGCGCACGGCGATGGGTTGCTTAACCTTTTCACATTGTAAAACAATTTTATCGCCATCAATTTCGGCTTTCGACCAGTAAAACTGTTTGTCTTCGCCGGCGATGGCAAAACCATTTATATAAGCGTATTTATTCTTTATAAAAAATCCCGATGCCACATTGTCAAAGCTTAGAATTACTTTGCTTCCTTCAATTTTCATTTCTTTAAAGACCGGCCCGGATGGCACAATCTCCTTGTCATAAGCCACCTTCAAAGCGCTAATAGCCAGACGCTTGCCAACATCGTGCTTGTTGCGCGGATGAATGTCGCCCGCCTCACCAATATCGATGATTGTAGCCATACCGGTCTTTGGCAGCGAAAGGGTCATTGTCTGGGCCTCCCTCAACTCAGCCCAAGCACTTTCTCCAGGCTGTTCCTGTGGTTCCATGTAATTAGCCAGTTGAACAAACAGAAAAGGGAAATCTCCCTGCCCCCAGTCGTTTCTCCAATTGTTGATCATCACAGGGAAAAGTGTGCGGTATTCATACGCCCTGCCGGCATTCGATTCACCCTGATACCATATAGCGCCCTTGATCCCGTAAGGAATCAATGGGAAAATCATGGCATTGTAGAGCAGGGATGGCATCGAATTGGGATTGATTCCGGTAGAAAAATCTCCTTTGCCGATTTTATACTTCCAGGCTCCTGCCATAGATATCTTTTTACCCGGTAGGCTGACAAACATTTGCTCCGGATTTCCATAGATTCCTCCGCCGCCACCGGTATCCTCAACCCGAACGACCAGGATATTCCGGCCTTGTTTTAGTACCGGTTTTTTTATCTTATAGATGCGGTCTTCGTTGTATTTCTGAATGGTACGCCCAATTTCTACTCCGTTTAGATAGCTAATGTCGGAATCATCAATTGGTCCAAGATGTATTTCTGCATCGCTTTGAAGATCAGGTAAATCCAGATAGAACTCCTTCGCAAACCAAACGATACCATCGAGGGCTTGCAGGCCGGCGTTTTCCCAAAGTGTGGGAATATCCATGCTTTCCCAGTCGGAATAATCTGTGTTGGAATCTGCCCAAAGTGGCACGTCACCGTCCATCCCGATGTCTTCATCCGGAATCGGCCCATGTATTGCTTCCAGCCGCTCCCTGAGCTCCTTTTGCAATTTTTCCTGATCAAATTTTAACACTTCCTCCGCAATGCCTTCAAAGCCCTCCACTTTCTCAATGGCCTTTGCACTCGTCCATGTTTCCACATTCGTACCGCCCCATGAGGTATTGATCAATCCAATTGGCACATCCAGATCTGCATTCAGTTTTTTGCCAAAAAAATAGCCGACAGCAGAGAAACTTGCCACAGTTTCCGGTGCACATACCAACCATCCATCAGAATGGGCTTCCCTGACGGGGATGGTGCTGGTGTTTTTCTGAACTGTGAGCAACCTGATTCTCGGGTTGATCGCATTCCCGGCCTCCTTCTCCCCATTTTCAGCAGCACTCAGCGGCCATTCCATATTGGATTGCCCGGAACATATCCACACATCACCAACGAGTATGTTATTCAATAGGATTTCATTATTTCCCTTAACAGTCATTTCGTGCGGGCCGCCTGCTTCTGCGGCTTTTAGTTCAGCACGCCAGTTCCCTTTCTTATCTGGCTTCACCGTGACTGTTTCGCCGAGGAATGTGATGGATACCGTCTCGCGCCTGTCAGCCTGTCCCCATATTTTGATTGGCATATCCCGTTGTAATACCATATTGTCTGAAAAGACTGCGGGCAAAGAAACATCTGCGAAAGCCATGGATGCGGAGAAGAATCCAGTTAAAAAATAAGATGCAACAGCTTGAAAACCCGTGCGAAGTCGTGCGTTGAAATACATGGAAGTCATCGTTTTAAGTGTTGGGTGTAAAAGTATTTGATATTGGTTTTTTTGCAAAAATTTCATGACTTATATATAACTTCAATTATGCATTGCGTTTTGATTTATATGCGACTGGCTGTATGAAATTTTTTATCTCACTGCTTTTAATTACAGGAATTGCCACGAGGCTTTTTGCTTTGCCCGATTCATTCACATAGAGGCCAGAGCCGTTTCCTGTCAAAACTTCACTTACGATATCATCATTCACGCTACCTATTCAACAGGAAGCGATTTGGTTTTTGGTGGATTTGATTTGAAATATGGTGACGGGACTTATGAAGAGGATCCCCGGGATGAGGCTGAAAAAACGCTGATCAATAAGAATATGGTATATTTTAAATTTATTAAAAGGCACACATATTCCGGGCCGGGAACATATAAAATCAATTGCAGGTCATTTAATCGAATTTCAAGCATAGAAAATATGGATAATTCCGTCAATACACCACTTTATGTGGAAACAGAAATTATCCTTGATCCTATGATCGGTTGCAATAGCACACCCAGCATCGAAAATCTTCCTTTTCTTCGTTATAAAGCCCATGGAACGTATCTGCAGGATTTTTCAGTGATTGACCAGGGAGGAGATTCAGTATCTTTTATTTTCACCACTCCGCTTCAAGATGTGAATACACAAGTAATCAATTACATATTTCTATTCGATTACAACGCATCCTCCAAAAAAGAAATCAGCAAAGTTTCCATTGATCCATACACAGGAATGCATTTATTCAATAACCTGAATTCCGAAGGTTTCTATACGGTTGTTGTCGAAATATCTGAATGGCGAAAAATTGAAAATGCATACTATAAAATCAGCTGGTCAATGGCTGACTATACATTTGAGTTGCATGCATCCGACAATCAGGCGCCGGTAATATCCGGCATAAAAGATACGGTATTGATCGCAAACAGCAGTTACACAAATAGTTTGACCGCTACTGATCCTGACGGTGATTCACTTCAATTGCTGGTGTATGGCGATCTATTGCAATTTGCAGATTCTCCCCCACAAAACAATTTTGACTTTTCACCAGTCTTTGAAAGTTACGTATTCAATCTGTCACCCCTTTCAAAGCATATCAGATCAAGGCCCTACAAACTGGTCGTTTCTTCGACAGACCAGCAACAAAATAAGTCATCCTATAATCAAACCCGATCGATGTACACCTGGATTACGGATCGCGAACACCAACCCGCTCCTCCTGCCCAGCTTCTCACCCAGATATTGGGTACGGATAAAATTGGCATTTACTGGAACGACACAAACGTTGAATTGGGCTATATACTCGAACGTTCCGATGTATATTTTCCGAATTATGAAAAAATTGCTGTTTTGCCAGCCAACAAGACATCTTTCATCGATTCAGGTGTAGTTGCAGGGAACACTTATAAATATCGGATCAAAGCTGTGGGAACACGCATGTCAACTTATGTAGTCAGCGAAATAAGTACACCGGATATCATTACAAGTGTAAATGATGCATTCACCACTTCATATATGAAGGTATATCCAAATCCATCATTTGGTACTTTTACCATTTCTGTACGAGGCAATTACTCCATATTAAAAATCATGGATATCTCAGGGGAAACAGTAATAGCCGAAAACATACCAGACATCGGAGATTTTTCTACCTCACATGCACTACCAGCCGGCATTTATATAATTCACCTGACAGACAATGCAATGTCTGAACGGGTTAAATTGTCTGTTCTGTGAAAGAATCTGCATTTTATGATTTTCAATGAATTCAAATGTGAAAATGATGCCCGATGATACGTGGAATCAGTTTTTCATCATAAACCACTTCGCCAGTATTTTATAATTTATCTTGGCGCCATGCATGAGGATGCCAACGCGGTAAATACGGCCGGCCAGCCAGGTGGTAAAAATAAATCCCACCACCAACAAAAACATGGAAAGTATTATTTGCCATGCCGGCGGGTCAAACGGCACACGCATGATCATGATAATCGGTGACGTAAAAGGAATGATGGATGCCCAAAACGCCAAATTGCCATGTGGATCACGGATAATAGCCCACAAAATGCTGATTGCAAGAATCAATGGAATGGTGATAGGAAGCTGAAACTGTTGCGCATCCGCATCATTATCTACCGCGCTGCCGACTCCCGCAAAAAGAGATCCGTAGAATAAATATCCGCCAATGAAGTAAAATAAAAATACGCCTATGATCAATGGAATATTTATCGTATTTACTTTTTCAAAAATTGCCGCGACTACCTCCGAATCACCGAACTGCTCTGCATCAACAGCAGCCATCTGGGCCCCGGGAGCAGGTAAATCAATGCCATATGCAATAATTAATACCTGACTGATGGTAAATGTGAGAATTATCCAGATCATAAACTGGGTGAGACCAACTGCGCCGATTCCGATAATTTTGCCCATCATAAGCTGAAAGGGTTTTACCGATGAAATGATTACTTCTACTATCCTGCTGGTTTTTTCTTCGATTACACCGCGCAATGTTTGCACCCCGTACAGAAAAATGAAGAAGTAAAGCATGAATGCGCCTATATAGCCCACAACGCTCGCGGCAACAACATCCCCTTCTTTTTCACCCTTATCTGTGATATTCACCACGTTGACAGTAACGCGGGTTTTGATTTTATCGAGCTGATCCTTGTCGATACCGGATCGATCCAATTTGATGCTTTCTATTTCTGTTTTCAGAATCCGCTCGATCGAATTCTGTATTTCAAAACTGGGATTACTTTCTGCATAAAATGTAATGCCGGAAGGATTTTCAAGGTCAAGTTCCGGAATGTGAAGTAAGCCATAAGAATCCCTTGAACGCAATTCTTCTTTTGCAACATCCAGGTCAGTTTCCAGGAATACAAATGAAACGGAGCCCATATTATCCAGGTGACCCCTGAAATAGCCGCTCTCATCCAGCACCTCGATCACTTTTTCATCCATTTCTCTTGATCCAAGCCATACAGGCACAACCATAAGCAGACCAAAAAGCAAAGGGCCGACAATGCTCATAATGACAAATGATTTTTTCCTCACCCTGGTGAGGTATTCTCTTGCGATGATCAGGCCGATTTTATTCATGGTTTTCGCCTTTAACTGTGGAAATGAAGATTTCGTTCATGCTTGGAATTTTCTCTACAAAAGCATGCACCTCGACCCTTGAGATCAGAGATTTCAACAATTCATTCGGTCCCTGGCCATTAGATATCCTGATGGTTGAGTTATAAAAACCATCATCTGAATTTGCGCTACCGAGCAATTCAAAACCCGGCTCCAAAACTTCGATCTCGTGCCGGTGCTCGACGGTAAACGTATTGGTCTTGTAATTCGTTTTGATATCTTTTTTTGAACCTTCCAGAATTTTTTCAGCCTTGTTGATCAACGCAATATGATCGCATAGCTCCTCTACCGATTCCATCCGGTGCGTGGACAAAATAACCGTTTTGCCATCCCTTGCAAACTGGATGATCTCATCTTTAATGATGTTCACATTGATTGGATCAAAGCCCGAAAATGGTTCGTCAAGAATGATAAGACCCGGATTGTGCAATACAGTTGCGATGAATTGCACCTTTTGTTGCATACCCTTGGAGAGGTCCTCGACTTTTTTATTCCACCACCCGTTTATTTCGAATTTTTTAAACCACTTTTTTATTTCAACCATGGCGTTTGACCTGGATAAGCCTTTGAGTTGGGCGAGATACATAAGATGCTCACCAACTTTCATCTTTTTGTATAAGCCCCGCTCTTCAGGCAAATAACCGATGTCCTTTATATGGTCAATATTCAGTGGCTTTCCGTCAATGGTAACGGAGCCTTCATCGGGTGCGATTATCTGTGTGATGATTCGGATCAAGGTAGTTTTACCTGCTCCATTAGGGCCAAGCAAACCAAAAACTGAGCCTGCGGGAACCTGCAGATTTATGTTATTCAGCGCCTTGAAATCTCCATAGGACTTCTGAATATTTTGCGCAATCAGCTTATTCAAAGGATAATTATTGTATTTGGTTGAAAAAAAGACAGAATGCACTAAGTAAGGAAATCAATTATAATTCAAGAAATAAATTTGAAATTATTTATCAGCGTACTTGAAAACAATATTTCCTACAGCTACATCAATGTCAAAATTGAGGTACAGAGATGAGGCCAATGCGACTTCGGTATTGGAATAAACACTTGTCTGGGATTTTTGAAATCCTGCGGGCATTTTTATTCTGCAAAGTGGAGAATCGTTGATATTTATCCGGATGGGGATATGTTTTTGAGGCAGTATAACTTCCAGTTTTCCGGCGCCAACAGTGGCCTTTATGTCCGAGGCTATATCCATGGCATTTTCAAAATCCATATAAACACTGCCAAAGCCAACGTCTGCAATGACGTTCCTGCTCCGGGACAAAAAGAGATTTTTTGCATTAAATTTCCCCATGTCCACCTTGATTTTAAATGTATCCATTTCAACAAGGTTGCCCTGACCGGGTTCATAACTGACGAATACATTTGCGCTTCCTGAGTGCATCTTGAGGTTGTGAACAGGTAAACCAGAGAGATCGATATGGGTATCGCCTACTGCATGAATAAGATCCAGCGCCATGGGTTTTTTGCCTGAGAGATAAACTTTCCAGGTCTGGCCATCTTCCGTTCCGGAGAACATTCTCCGGGATAGGCTTGATCCAAGGTATGCTTTATTCTCTTTGTTCAGTTTGACGTTGATCTGTTTGGTTCTTTCTATGATTTGCTCTTCAAATGTTGGGATTCCTGGTGAACCAACTCCGGGATTGATTTTAAGAAATTCAGTATCTGTTCCGGGAATTATAAAGTAGCTGCCATCAGTTGCAGTAAGCGATAATCTGATTTGATCAAAATCATGATTATCAGAGAAAGAAATTAAATGATCCGGTTGAGCGTTTGCGGCATGTAGTATTACAGAAACGATCGCAACACAAAAGCCTTTTTTCCACATACCCCACAATACGGCACCAATTGATAAAGGTTGCAATCACTCTTAATAATTCGACTAAAAGATGAATCGCCTGGATTAAAAGAACTCTTTCATCCTATCAAAAAATGACCGTTCATTTTTATCCGGTTTGGGTGTAAAATTTGGAGACACACGAAGTTTCTCGAGTGCAACTTGTTCTTCTTTCGACACCTGTTTTGGCGTCCAGATGTTCACGTGGATGAGCTGGTCACCGGCGCCATATCCGTTGAGATCTTTGATGCCCTTTCCTCTGAGTCGCAATATTCTTCCCGATTGCGTGCCTGGTTCAATTTTAATTTTCACTTTCCCATCGATCGTAGGCACTTCTGTGGTGGTTCCTAAAACAGCATCTACGAAATTCAAATGCAGGTCGTAAATCACATTGTTACCCTCGCGTTTGAGTACTTCATCGGGTTTTTCTTCAATTAATATTAACAGATCGCCAGGAGGGCCACCATTTGGCCCATGGTTCCCTTTTCCCGACATAGAAAGTTGCATGCCATCTTCCACGCCTCCCGGAATCTTGATTTCAATGACTTCTTCATGCTGCATCAGACCGCTGCTGTCCACACCCGGAGGTCGCTTGTCGATGATTTTACCTGAGCCGTTGCAAGTATGACATGTGGACGCTGAAACCATTTGTCCTAGCATGGTATTGACAACCTTGCGAATTTGCCCTGTCCCGCCGCAGGTAGCACAATCTCTGTAGGTGACACCATCGGCTACAACCAATCTGTTGACCTTGATTTTCTTTTCAGCACCATGTGCAATTTCTTCGAGCGTCAGTTTAATTTTAATGCGAAGATTGGAGCCGCGCCTTCCTGAGCTTCTGCGTGTTGAACCGCCGCCAAAAAAGCTCTCGAAAGGATTATGTCCGCCAAAAACATCCCCGAATTGTGAGAAGATGTCATCCATCGACATGCCACCCCCGCTAAAACCACCGGCTCCCCGGATGCCTTCATGACCAAAACGGTCGTAGTTCTGCCGTTTGTTGGCATCACTCAGCACTTCATAAGCTTCGGCTGCCTCCTTAAATTTCTCTTCTGCATCAGGATTGTCAGGATTCTTGTCCGGATGATATTTGATGGCAATTTTTCGATATGCCTTCTTTATTTCTTCATTCGGAGCTGATTTGCTAACCCCCAATATTTCGTAATAATCCCTTTTTGCCATTTTTCTATTTTAAGCGCCAATTACAACTTTAGCAAAACGGATCACTTTTTCGTCAAGGAAATACCCCTTTTCTACCACATCGATGATTTTGCCTTTGAGCTTTTTCTTATCGACGGGCATCTGGCTGATCGCTTCATGAAATTCCGTATTAAAATCATCGCCTTTGCTGCCTTGCATTGCTTTGAGGCCCTTTTGTGTGAGTATGTTACTGAATTTGTTGTAAATCAAGTCGAAACCTTCCTTGGAGGTTGTATGATCTTTGTTTTCCTCAAGCGCTTTTTTAGCTCTTTCAAAATCGTCAATTACCGGAATAAGCGCAACCATGAGATCTTCATTGGCAGTCTTAATCAGGTCGAGTCTTTCGCGGGAGGTCCGCCTTCTGAAATTTTCAAACTCCGAATACAACCGCAGATATTTATCTTTCGCTTCCTGAAGCTCCGACTTTAATTTTTCAATCTCTTCATCATGTGTGTGATTCGCGTTTGTCTCCTCAGACAGTTTTTCATCCGCCATCGGCTGTTCATTTAGTTCCACACCATCGTTCTCAGCATGCATGCTTTCCTCTTTATTAGCCTCAGGCTCATTAAAGGTATCAGTATTCAATTCTTTATCCTTTACCGTATTTTCTTCCATGTAAACTTCATTTTAGCGGTTTGAAGACAACAATCATTTTGCCAATCTGAAATCTATGACATATTGACATTAAGCCGGACTCAATGTATGCCACAGCATATCCTTTAGTTCTTCAATTCCCTCATTGGTGAGAGATGAAATAAAAATGGATTTTATCTTACCGGGGAGTTCTTTTTTTATCTCACGTTTCAATTCAGCATCCAGCAGGTCTGATTTGGTGATGGCGAGAAGGCGCTTTTTGTCCAGCAATTCAGGGTTGTATTTTTCCAATTCCCCGAGCAGTATCTTAAAATCTTCACGGATGTCTCCTGAATCTGCGGATATCATAAAAAGCAATATCGAATTGCGCTCCACATGGCGCAAAAACCTATGTCCAAGTCCTTTTCCTTCTGAAGCCCCTTCTATCAAACCGGGTATATCCGCAATGACAAACGATTTAAAATCCCGGTAGGGCACAACTCCAAGGTTGGGGACAATGGTAGTAAATGGATAATCAGCGATTTCTGGCCTGGCCGCTGAAACAACCGAAAGCAGTGTGGATTTACCTGCATTCGGGAAACCCACAAGGCCAACATCTGCAAGCACCTTTAGTTCAAGGATCATCCATTCTTCGATGCCGGGCTCCCCGGGTTGGGCATAGCGTGGTGTCTGGTTTGTTGAAGTCTTAAAATGATCATTACCAAGGCCGCCGCGTCCGCCGGGCGTTAGTATGGCTTCCGTGCCATCTTCGGTAATTTCCAGTACTTTTTCGCCTGAATCTGCTCTTCTGGCGATAGTTCCGAGTGGCACTTCAAGAATGATATCCTCTCCATCCGCGCCTTTTCGCCTTCCTCCCTCACCGGATTTGCCATTTGAGGCAATCACATGCTTCTTGTATTTCAGGTGGAGCAAAGTCCACAGCTGGCTGTTACCTCTGAGAATGATATGTCCGCCACGTCCGCCATCTCCTCCATCGGGCCCTCCTTTAGGGACGAATTTTTCCCTGCGAAAATGGGCCGAACCCGCGCCGCCCGCACCCGACCGGGAACAAAATTTCACATAATCAATAAAATTGGAAGAAGACATGGATAAATTTTATTTTACAAGATCAATGGCCATGCAAATATGATTGAAAATTTCATCAACATTACCAACTCCATTGACGCCTCTGTATTTTGATTGCTTTCTATAATATTCGATCACAGGAATAGTCTCCTTTTTATAGATATTTATCCTGTTGTTGATCTTCTCATCTGTTTGATCGTCTGCACGTCCTGAGATTTTACCCCTGAGCCTTAGCCGCGCTCTCAATTCTTCGTCATGCACCTCCAATGCCAGCATTAGGGTGATCTTTAGTCCTATTTTTTCAAGCATGACATCAAGCTCTTTTGCCTGATCCACTGTTCTTGGGAAACCATCAAATATAAACCCTCTGGCATCCGGCTGGGCTTCAATTTTCGCCGCGACCATCCGCACCACAACCTCGTCAGGCACAAGGTTGCCATCATCAATATATTCCTGAGCCAGCTTGCCAAGTGGTGTGCCCTCTCCGATGTGTCTTCTGAAGAGTTCGCCGGTTGAAATGTGTACAAGATCATACTTGTCAATGATTTTTTCGCTTTGGGTGCCTTTACCGGCACCCGGAGGCCCAAAAAGTACAATATTTAACATCTTAAAAAATTTAGGCATTAACGACTTTATAAATATCAGGCAAATTGCGACCATGTCCCTCATAATCAAGGCCATAACCAACAACAAAATCGTTGGGAATCTCAAAGCCCACGTATCTCAAATCTAATTTTTTCTTTACTGCCTCCGGTTTGTAGAGTAAGGTTAGAATCTCGATTGATTTAGTGCCGAGCTCCTGAAATTCTTCCAAAACGTGCGCCAGCGTTTTACCGGTATCGACAATATCCTCAACAATGATAATATCCCGATCAAAAATATTATCTTCCAAACCTAACAGTTCTTTTACCTTACCGCTGGTCTCCATTCTCCGATAAGATTTTAGCCTGATAAACGATACTTCTGCCGGAATCTCAATCGCTCTGAAAAGATCAGCGGTTAATATAAATGCGCCATTAAGTATGGAAAGAAAAAGTGGGTTCCGATTCAGGTAGTCGCGGTTGATCTGATCAGCAATTTCCTTAATCCTTTCGCTTATGCTCTCTTTTGGAATAAAAATCTCAAATTGCTGATCGTGAATTTGTAGCATGATGAAATAAAAAATTACCCAATGATTGGGCGGGTAAATATACGTCAATTTTTCTTTGAATTGAAACGCGCAGACCGTTCTGTCAAAGCGCGTTGAATAACAATTCATAAAACTGAATCATGGCTTGAAGATCCTTTTTGTAAATGATCTCGCCGGCAGAATGAATATTGGCGACCGGGGCGCCAATAAAGCACCAGTCTATTGGATATGGAGTGGCCTGTATTTCTCTTCCATCGCTTGAACCGTGAGCTTCCACCTCCGTCTGAAATGGGATATGGTGTTGTACGGCCAACTTTTTGATCCTGTTAACAAATGATTGTCTGGGAATGCTCCGGTCACGGTGCGATATCACGACGCCCTCACCTGACGATACGCCGTCGGTCACCCATGTCACATCACTGACGAGCATTTTTTTAATCTTTAATTGTTCGTATAAATATTTTACAAGAAACGGCACTGAGCCGCCGCCATGTTCCTCCCAGCAAGAAAACACCAATGCGCCATGCCCGAGGACAGGAGCAATACTTAAAAGTGCAAATACACCGGCACGATTATCCAGATAAGGTGCTTTGATGGTTTCGGCATTTGCACTGAAATCCGCATTGAACACCAGGCTTGTACCAGTTCTGATTCCACGCCCAAAAGTATAACGGGCATAGCCATCCTGATCCAAATTAAGTCTGCATTCAATTGCGCCAAGGTCATCCTTACCACTTAGTCGCTCGCCTCCTTCCACCTCCGGACTTCCTACCGGAATAAGCTGGTCCTGATATCTTACGGTAAATCCTGTTGTATCCATATGTGCAAAAGCGGCACAACGCGGCGTTCCAAAAACGAGTATGACACAATCCTGTATGTCATCGCCGGCAATTATGACCGGTTGGGTCTTCCACTTATGCCTGTTATTATGCACAAAATCAAGGATAAAATTTTTCATTGTCCACTCCTCTCCCGAAGGACTGTGTATGCGCGTTAAAGCTTTTAGTAAATCCAGATTCATAATTGCCGGCAAAAATGAGTAATTCTTAATAAATATTTCCGAATTCATCGAAAGGAAATAAAATCAATAAGCTGAAATGATTCAAAGGATTATACATATATATTTATGGAAAATTAAAAATCACCGGAATAATATTTACAGGTGCATTACTTCATCTGTTTTGTAAATTTTTATATAATCGCAATCACTTGACATTTGTATTCACGTGACAGATTTACCGGAATTCAGAACGGGTGTTTTTTAATCATTCAGGCATTGAAAACCTAATATGGCTACAACCATAGTTTTACTTGTTATCGGATTGATTGTGCTCATCATTGGAGGTGATTATCTTGTAAAGGGCTCATCAAGCATCGCGCTCCGGCTGCATATATCTCCGCTCGTTGTCGGGCTTACTATTGTCGCATTTGGCACTTCAGCACCCGAATTGCTGATTTCTGTACAGTCGGCGCTAAAAGGCAGTCCCGACATTGCACTTGGAAATGTGGTGGGATCAAATATCTGTAATCTTGCCCTGGTGCTGGGTCTCACTGCTGTGATCAACCCTGTAAGAGTACATCTCAATACTATTAAAGTTGACTGGCCGGTGACGATGGGCGCATCCATTCTGCTTTACCTGCTGGTAATGGAAGGCGTACTGAATGCCATTGAGGGTGTGGTATTCATCGCCATATTACTGTTCTACCTGACATTCACTGTATTAAAATCCAGAAAGGAGATAAAGGCAGCTATCGTAGAGGGAGCCCCTGATATTCCGGATATGCCTAAAATGCAAATCTGGAGAGACATTTTATTTATCATTATGGGCTGTGTAGCACTTTTCTTTGGAAGTGAATGGTTTGTTTTGAGCGCGATCGAACTGGCCATCAGCCTCGGAGTTGAGGAGAGGGTGGTGGGCCTTACTGTGGTCGCATTCGGCACCAGCCTTCCTGAAATGGTTACCGCAGCGGTGGCTTCATACAAAGGTGAAACTGAACTTGCAGTTGGAAACCTGATGGGATCAAATATTTTTAATATCCTGTCGATCCTGGGTATTACGGCAATCATTCAGCCCATAGCAGTAAATGAGACATTCCTGAACAAAGACCTTATCTGGATGTTAATGATTACGTTGATGATCCTTCCCCTGATGATCATCCGCCGCAAAGTTGGCCGGGGTGATGGACTGGTGCTATTGATTGTATATGCCGTTTACGTTTATACAGTAGTGATCTGAGTCGAATGCTTGCCGATTTGATGAAGTATATCATTGTATTTTTGATAAGTATGTTCAAGTTTGTTGGCGGACCTGCATTTGGCGCTGCTTATCAACTAAACCTGTTTGGTATCGTTTTGATGACCGTACTGGGCATGATGACAACCGTGTTGGTCATATCTTTCTTTGGAATCAGATTAAGACATTGGTATCAGAAAAAATTCAGGACGCGAAAAAAAACCTTTTCGAAGCAAAACAGACGCATCGTTAGAATCTGGCGTGGTTATGGAGAATTTGGCGTTGCCTTTTTTACTCCAATACTTTTTTCCCCGGTCATAGGCACACTGATTGTGACAGTGTTAGGTGGGAAAAGAAAAAGAGTATTTACCTTTATGCTGATCAGTGCGATCTTTTGGGCTTTTACGCTTGCTTCAGTTTCAGATTTGCTGCTTGATTTACTTTTCAGACTATAATACCGGGAATTTAACTAATTTGTAAAAAAACTATAGTTTCTGTTTTTGACATGAAAATCCAGCTTGAAAGACAGTATAAAAATTTACTTGTAATTGATATCGAAACAGCCTCAGCTTTCGCCAGTTATGATGACATGGATCAGCGGCTGCAGACATTGTGGAACAAAAAAGCATCCTTTCTCCAAAATGAAGACAATCAGGCGGCTGACCAGCTTTACTTTAACAGAGGAGCCATTTATGCGGAGTTTGGAAAGGTAATCTGCATATCGGCAGGGATTTTCACTTTCGATAACAATGCATTCGGTTTAAGAATAAAATCATTTGCCTCTGACGACGAAGCAGAAATCTTGACCGCTTTTAAAAACCTGGTCGAATCGAAATTTGATGAGAAATCACTGATACTTGTTGCGCATAACGGCAAGGAATTCGACTTTCCGTATCTTTGCAGACGCATGCTGGTGAATAGCATTTTGATACCCGGGGCGCTTGACATCAGAGGCAAAAAACCATGGGAAATCCAGCATATCGATACCATGGAATTATGGAAGTTTGGCGACCGCAAAAACTACACATCGCTTGAATTGCTGGCCACCTTGTTTGGGGTTGAATCAAGCAAAGACGATATAGACGGAAGCATGGTGAATACTGTTTATTATCTTGAAAATGACCTGGCGCGGATTTCGAAATATTGCCAGCGTGACGTGATGGTCACGGCCCAGGTGTTCCTTAAACTCGTTGGCCTGCCGGTAATCAGTGAATCACATATTGAATATTTGTAAAAATTCCCGATTTGAATATTAAGAAGCTATCGAGTCCCACCACCATTCTTCAGGTTGATGACTTGTGCGTTCAATTTGAAAACCAGAGCAGAACTGTGATCGCCACTGACGGGGTGAGCTTTGATCTCCATGTTGGAGAGTCCATTGGGATTGTTGGGGAATCGGGCTCAGGCAAATCAGTAACCGCATTGGCAATCATGAATTTGCTGCAACAGCCCCCGGCAAAAATACAAGCCGGCCAAATACTGTTTCGTTCGCAACGCTATGGCATTTTGGATTTACTTGAAGTTGAACAAAAGAAATTCAGCCATGTCCGCGGCAATGAAATTGCCATGGTTTTTCAGGAGCCGATGAGTTCGCTCAACCCGGTTTTGACATGCGGCTATCAGGTGTCCGAAGCACTTATGGCGCATCAAAAACTCAACAAAGACCAGGCAAAAAAACGCGTTATCGAACTTTTTGAAGAGGTGCAACTACCCGCACCTGAAAAGGCATTTAAAGCCTACCCGCATGAATTATCAGGCGGCCAGAAACAGCGGGTCATGATTGCGATGGCGATGAGTTGCAACCCCTCAGTGCTTATCGCGGATGAGCCGACAACTGCCCTGGACGTGACGGTTCAGTCAAACATTCTGCGGCTTCTGGAAAAATTACGCGAAAATCATGATATGGCACTCATTTTTATCAGCCATGATTTAGGCGTGATTGCTGAAGTGGCCGACCGGATCATGGTGATGTATGAGGGTAGAATTGTGGAACAGGGTAACGTGTTTCAGATTTTTAATAACCCACAACACCCATACACAAAAGGACTGCTCGCCTGTCGGCCAAGGCTTGATATCAAGCTCAGAAAATTGCCAACCGTTAGGGATTTCATGACCGATGACACCGGCAGTCAGGGCAAATACCGGTCTGTGGGTGAAGCACTACTTCTCAACGCCGAACTAAAGAAAGAAACCGTTCAGAAAAGACTCGATGTAATACAAGGCGGCCCCATACTGCGCGTGAAAAATCTGAAAACAGCATTCTCCATGAAAAGAAACCTGCTGGGCAAAACCACAGAAAGCCTTATTGCAGTGGATGGTGTGAGTTTTGAAGTATATCCCGGCGAAACGGTCGGTCTTGTCGGCGAATCGGGATGTGGCAAAACCACGCTTGGCAGAACCATCATCAGGCTCATCGATCCGGAGGAAGGAGAAATCGTTTTTGACGGCCACAAAATACATCAGTTAAAAGGCGAAGCTCTGCGGCAAATGAGAAAAAGGATGCAGATTATTTTTCAGGATCCGTACTCATCGCTCAATCCCCGCCAGACCATCGGAGAGGCCATTTCCGAACCATTAAAAATCCATAAAATTATCTCCCGTAAAGACGAAAGAGCTGCGCGGGTACTGGAATTGCTCGAAAAAGTGGATTTACCAGCGCATTTTGCCAACAGGTTCCCGCATGAGTTGTCCGGCGGTCAGCGGCAGCGTGTGTGTATTGCCCGTGCACTGGCCACAAATCCTCAGTTCATTATTTGTGACGAATCTGTTTCGGCTCTGGATGTCTCGGTGCAGGCCCAGGTTCTGAATCTGCTCAATGACCTGAAAAAAGAATTTAAGTTTACTTATCTGTTCATTTCCCACGACCTTTCGGTAATTAAATTTATGGCAGACAGGATTTTTGTAATGCTAAAAGGCAAGCTGATCGAAATGGGTTATCCCGACGCTTTGTTCGGCAGGCCAAAGGAAGAATACACGAAAAATCTGATCACCGCTATTCCGAAAGGAGATGTAGAAGACATACGGAAAGCACAATTAAGAAGAAGAATCGCATTTGCGAAAAAATCATTATTTCCAAAATCATGACAAAAAAGAAAAATAGGGGCGGATCCCAGTCCAATTTTAGTGATATGAAACGCCTCATTAAAGAATTGCTTAGCGAAAGTGAGCTCAGAAAAATTTCTCACAAGCAGCTGATTAAACGGCTTGGCGTTAAGGACAAAAAAACCAAAAACATCATAAAGGCGATTCTGGATGAATCGGGAAGCACGAAATCGGTCAGGGCAAGCGGCGGTTCGAGAGGCGGATTGCCTGCAGAAATTACCGGAAAGGTCGATTATGTGAATCCGCGATTCGCCTATATTGTTTCGGATGAGCTCGACAAGGATGTGAAGGTAAAATCAGAACATCTCCAATACGCGTTGGATGACGACCTTGTAAAAGTGCAGATTATTAAAATCGCCGCACGCGACGGCCACGCTGAGGGCAGGGTTGTTGAAATTCTCAACCGCAACAGAAAAGAATTTGTAGGACGGGTGCAGCCCTCAGGCAATTTCGCTTTTGTGATCCCGGATTTCAGGAAGATGTACTTCGATATCTTCGTTTCACCATCTAATATGTTAGGCGCGCAGCCAGACGACAAAGTGGTGGTGGAAATTATTCGATGGCCTTCGCGCAATAAAAACCCGGAAG
>CAYZWN010000017.1:0-8131 GCA_964482185.1 uncultured Roseivirgaceae bacterium | reverse complement strand
AAATCCACTCAATTATGGCTGAGTTTGGTTTGCCTTTCAAATTCCCCGATGCTGTTTCGCTACAGGCCGATAAGCTGGAAGATGGTGTCATTCCTGACGAAATCGCCAAAAGGCGCGATATCAGAAACATGCTCACATTCACCATCGACCCGTTAGACGCCAAAGATTTTGACGATGCGCTTTCGCTCAGAAAACTCGACAATGGTCATTATGAAGTCGGTATCCATATTGCCGATGTGACCCATTACGTACGACCCAATACACTGCTCGAAAAAGAAGCCCACGAACGCGCAACATCCGTATATCTCGTTGACCGAACCATTCCTATGCTACCGGAAAAAATCTCCAACGAACTATGCTCACTGCGACCCAACGAAGATAAACTCACTTTTTCAGCCATATTTGAGCTTGATGAAAATGCGCATATAAAAAATGAATGGTTTGGCAAAACGGTAATTCATTCCGACAGACGATTCACCTATGAAGAAGCACAAGAGCGCATCGAATCAAAGAGCGGTGATTTTTTCGCTGAACTCACCACACTCAATGAGCTCGCATTGAAACTGCGCGTGGAGCGCTTCATGCGCGGATCGATCAATTTTGAAACAACGGAAGTCCGTTTCGACCTTGACGAAAATGGTAAACCTGTAAGCCTTCGCGTAAAAGAGCGCAAAGACGCGCACAAACTGGTTGAAGAATTCATGCTCCTGGCCAATAAGCGTGTTGCGGAATATGTTTATAAAATGAAAAAAGGAAAAGTGAAAAACACCTTCGTTTACCGGTCACATGATTATCCCGATCCTGAAAAGCTCAACGCGTTTTCAATTTTTGCCAAAAAATTCGGACATGATCTGCACATTGAGGAGGCCGCAATCTCAAAGTCACTGAATAACCTGATAGAGGATATCGAAGGAAAACCGGAACAAAACGTGTTGCAAACGCTCGCCATCCGATCGATGGCCAAGGCAAAATATACCACTGAACCCAAAGGGCACTTTGGACTGGCTTTTCAGCATTACACGCATTTTACCTCACCCATACGCCGCTACCCGGATATGATGGTGCACCGAATGCTACTTCATTACCTGTCAAGCGGCAATATGCTCGACAAAGAGAAGTATGAAAAAAAATGCCAGCATTCTTCCGATATGGAAAAGATTGCCGCTGATGCCGAGCGGGCGTCGATCAAATACAAGCAGGTGGAGTTTATGGAATCAGTGGTTGGAGAATCTTTCGACGGCATTGTTTCCGGCGTGACGGAATGGGGTATTTTCGTTGAAATTACGCAGACAAAATGCGAAGGCATGGTCCGGTTATCAGACCTGAATGATGATTACTATATTTTTGAACCGGATCAATTTAGGGTAATCGGCCAAAATAATCATAAAATCATCACCCTTGGTGACGATGTGTATGTAAAGGTTGTGAGAACGGATATCAACCGGCGCACCATCGACCTTGAAATGAGCAAAAAACCATCGTGACCGCAGCACTACAACTGATGGTGGATGAAAGGTTTGATGTGCCGTTGAGATACAAAGAAGGAAGTGCGCCAACCATGTTTGAGGGTTACAGTAATCTTTTTGTGGATATGATCAGCAATTAATCATTTGTTTGTAGAATGCCTGGCCAAATCAGGTCAGGAATCCATCACTTTCGAGTACAACTCATCGATTTGATCAATCCCCATGGATAGTGAAAAAAGGCGGATGGCATGCTGGCTGATTGCCTTCTCGTCAAATTGCATTTTACCAAACTTATTTATTGGTTCTAAATAACCTGTCTGGCTGAAATCATTTACCAATACACCGGCTCCGGTCTCCGGTATGATGGTTTCCACATCGCCCCAACCGGTGTTGGTGATGACGGGTTTCCCCATAGCCATCACTTCGCCCATTTTCGTGGCAGCGGAGGCTTTTTTTGAATAGGTTGGAATGATAAAAAATATAGAAGCATCGCATATTGCAATATGCTCAGGCACTTTTTGCCTTGTACAGGAGGTCATGATGATGTCATTTTCCTGAACACCTCTTTTTTTGATGGATGCTTTCAATATCTCCTGATCTCTCGTCAAAAACAGGAATTTGCATTCTTTCCGGTTTCCAATATCTGTTTTCAATTTCTCAAAAAAATCCAGCATCTCGTCCAGCATGTACCATGTGCCCAGGGAACCGAGGTAGAGCAGCACGAAGTCATCCTTGTCTATTCCAAGATTCTTTCTCAGCTGTTTTGTGGCCAGACCGGAGACTTTCTCAGGGTTGAATAATTCGATATCGGCACAGGTAGGAATGACACTTATGTTGATTTGTTGATTTGTTGATTTGTTGAGTTGTTTACTGGAATTGAGGTTTTGTTCTATTTCGGCTTTGGCGCTGGAGGTTAGTGAAATTGTTGCATCCGATTCCAGCAGAAATTCCTTTTCCTTCCTTTTGAAATACAGATAAACGGCCCTGAATATCGGATTCTTCAAATTCCATAATCTACCCTCAACCCGTTCATCGGCCCAGAACCCTCGCATGTCAAAAATGAACCTGGTTCCAAATCTGCGTTTTGCCCATAAGCCGATCAGGCTCGTTACATAACTTCGGCAATGGATGATATCCACCTGCTGGGTTTTCAGCACTTTTTTTACCGCTCTTTGCAGTAGGTACAAATCATAGAGCGTCGATAATACCGGGGGTGATTTGTGATATTTGAGTTGAATTGCTTTTAGCTTTTGACTTTTAGCCATCAGCTTTTCTGCTTTTTTATTCTCCTTAGCTTTAAATTCGGAAAGCTTTTCAAATGATATTACCGTAATATCATGCCCCTTATCCGCCAGACCATGGAGGTAGGGCAATATCTGCGATTGGCCCAGTGGGTCAGTGAGTCCGTCGTAGGTGAGGTAGAGGATGGAGCGTTTCAAAGTTTAATTTTTTGAAAAAATAATGGATTTCAGACAGAAAAGTGAATTACTACAGAAAATGATATATTTATTTCACTGCACATGACGAATGGGTTTTGGTCACAAAGCCAGGCACGCCGCATAAAAAAGCCTCTTTTTAGTCTTTAGTATATCCAGCAGTCTACGGATTCAATATCTAAGCAAGTCTTCAAGCCCTTGCTTTACTTGAGCCAACTCTTGAGCTGAAATACTGCCTATTTTGTTTTTTAATCTATCTTTTGCTATTGAGCGCATATGGAAGGTAAGTATTTCGGATGGTTCAATCAGGTTATTGCCGGTATTCGGGGTGAGAACCACATTGCCTTTATAATTTTTTACACTTGCAGTCAATGGGCACACAATCACCACCTTGAGATATTGGTTCATGAGGTTGCCACTAATGATGACAGCCGGACGCCTGCCACTTTGCTCACTTCCTCTTACAGGATCAAAAAACATTTCCCAAATTTCACCTTGTTGCATCGCTTTCCTGCAATTGAATGAGGTATTCGACCATGCCTTCTTCGGCAATAGACATTAGCCCGGTATCCTGCGCGGCTCGTTTATAAGATTTAATGTATTCTGCACGATTGAGTTGGTCAAGGTATATTGCCAAAGCTCTTTCAATTAGCTTGTTTTTGGGTTGTTTTAAGCCTTTGGCAGCGGCATCCAATCGCTCCAAAAGTACATCGGGCAGGGTTGAAGTAAATGTAGCCATATAAAATATATTTATAAAATGTAAATATAAAATGTAAATATAAAAGATAAATAGTGATCTATCTCATTACTCAAGTTTCGCAACTATTATATAATTTTGAAATTCAAGTATTTCGCATAGCACAAAATATACGATGTGTTGATTCTAAGCCATATAAAAATTCCATTTTGCTATTAATCAATTTGCGAACACAGCGTCTTCTTTACGCTCGTTGGCGGTTTTATTTTTTTGCCTGCAAGGGTTACAAAGTTAAACACAAGGCACGCAAGGTTTTAATCAATTGAATTATAGCTCATATTCCTAAAAACGGCCTTGTAGTTGCCACGAATTTTATTTATTCGATTTCAAAAAGAGTTTTATGTAAATTTTAATATTTTTATCCCACTTTCAATCAAACTGGATGGAGTATTGGTTTGGTAGCAACTACAATGGCTCCATCTGTTCAATGGAGCTCTTTCATAGGAACTTGAGCTAAATCAAGGCACGCACAGCATACATAAAAAAAACCTGAATATCGGGTGGAAATTCAGGGTTGTGAAAAAAAGATTTGTTTGCGTGTGCTAATGCGACACATTCATAAAGGAGTCATCCCTTGCTTCAAGAAATGATTCACCCATTAGGTAAGTATCGACCGCCCGGGCCGCCTCGCGACCTTCAGCAATTGCCCAAACTACCAGCGACTGCCCTCTGCGCATATCACCTGCTGCAAATACATTTTGGATACTGGTCTGATAGTTGGCGGCTTGAATATTTCCCCGTGAGTCTAATTCAATATCTGCTTTAGATCTGATGTCATCTGTTTCCCCGTGTAGAAATCCAATCGCCAGCAAGGCCAGATCACAAGGAAGGTCTCGCTCTGTGCCAGCAATCTCAACGAATTCTGGTTTGCCGGAGTATCCAATATCCCACTTTATATCCACTATGCGCAATGCTTTGACATTTCCATACCCGTCATCAATGAATTCTTTCGTAAGGATCGACCATTTGCGTTCTACGCCTTCCTCGTGCGAAGTGGAAGTGCGAAGAATCATCGGATAGGTTGGCCAGGGGTCTTTTTCTGACCTGTTTTCGGGTGGTTTTGAGAGCAATTCTATTTGGGTCACCGATTTGGCCTTATGCCTGTTTGATGTACCCACGCAGTCAGAACCTGTATCTCCACCACCAATTACAATTACGTGTTTACCTTCAGCAGAAAATGTCATATCCTGAGGAATGGAATCACCGGCAACGCGCTTGTTTTGCTGCGACAGAAAATCCATCGCGAAATGGACGCCTTTGAGTTCGCGTCCTTTGATATTTAAATCTCTCGGCATCGTTGCCCCGCCGCAAAGTACCACTGCATCCGCCTCATTCACCAGGGAATAGAAAGGCAGATCTTTACCCACATTCACATTGGTCTTAAACTCAATTCCCTCAGCCTCCATAATTTCCAGCCTTCTGTCGATAATTTCCTTTTCCAGTTTAAAATCGGGAATACCATATCTGAGCAATCCGCCGATCCTGTCGGATCTTTCATAAACAGTTACAGTGTGTCCGGCTTTGTTTAATTGAGCTGCGGCTGCCAGCCCGGCCGGACCGGAACCAACGACAGCTACTTTTTTCCCTGTTCTGAATTCAGGGATCTGGGGTTTGATGAGACCAAGCTGAAAAGCTTTCTCAACGATCGTTTTTTCGATGAATTCTATAGCAACCGGAGGCTTATTGATACCTAATACACATGCCGATTCGCAGGGAGCAGGACAGATCCTGCCTGTAAATTCGGGAAAGTTATTGGTGCTTTGAAGTATTTCAATGGCCAGTTCCCAGTCTTCGTAATAAACGGCATCATTGAAATCAGGAATGATGTTTCCCAGTGGGCAGCCGGTATGACAGAACGGCACGCCACAATCCATGCACCTGGCTGCCTGCTGATTGGTTTTTTCATCATCAAAATCAAGGTACAACTCCTTGTAGTCGTTCAACCTTGTTTTCGGGTCTCGCTTCGGGGGCAATTCCCTGTCGTATTCTAAAAATCCAGTTGGTTTTCCCATTTATTGCTTCAATTCTTAATCTTATTATTAAATTCTTTCTTAAACGGCCTCTTCAAGCTGTTCTTTGCGCTGTTGCAATACCCGCTTGTAATCCCTTGGCATTACCTTTACGAATAAGGAGAGCGCATTTTCCCAGTTATCAAGAATGAACCTTGCTACTGTGCTTCCGGTGAATTTGTACTGATTTTCAATCAGGTTTCTCAACATTTGGATATCGTCATATTCAAAAGGATCAAATTCCACGAGTTCCTTATTGCAATACTGTTCAAACGTTTGTTCTTTGTCGTAAACGTAGGCGATACCTCCGCTCATCCCGGCGGCAAAATTTCTTCCTGTGTCGCCGAGCACCACAACAATGCCGCCGGTCATGTATTCACAACCATGATCGCCAACACCTTCCACAACAGCTTTCACACCCGAATTCCGCACGCAGAACCGCTCGCCTGCCTGACCGCGAATATAGGCTTCTCCTGAGGTTGCTCCGTAAAACGCCACGTTACCAATAATAATTTGCTCCTCGGGTACAAATGTCGCCGTTCTGTCCGGGTAAATGATGAGCTGGGCTCCTGACAATCCTTTTCCAAAGTAGTCATTGGCTTCACCTTCCAGTTCAAAGCGGATGCCCTTTGTGCTGAAGGCTCCGAAGCTTTGCCCTGCCGACCCCCTGAATTTGAAATCAATCGTACCCTCCGGTAACCCCTGCCCGCCATATAACTTCGATATTTCATTTGATAAAATGGCGCCAACTGATCGATTGATGTTGATGATATCAAAAGCATGTTTCACTGGATTTGCGTTTTCCAATGCAGGTTTTGCTGCTTCAAGCAATTTCCAATCCAGCGCGTTCTCCAGAACATGATCCTGGGGAATACTGCAATAAATTCCGGTAG
Organism: uncultured Roseivirgaceae bacterium; assembly: GCA_964482185.1. Lineage (GTDB taxonomy): Bacteria > Bacteroidota > Bacteroidia > Cytophagales > Cyclobacteriaceae > JAAUQL01. The sequence continues at coordinate 1,570 of CAYZWN010000017.1, read as the reverse complement.
TTTCATCGGCAGGTTCTTTAAAGAATATCGGACTCAGGTCAAGTGTCCTGATTTTCCAATGATCAATCCCTTGCCTTATTTGTAAAACATCGGCCTGCCCGACCATTTCATCAACGGTACGGAAACCAAGCTCGGCCATGATTTCTCTGAGGTCTTCAGCAAGGAACATGAACAGATTTACAACATGTTCAGGTTTGCCTGAAAACAGCTTCCGCAATTCTTTATCCTGAGTCGCTACACCTACCGGGCAGGTATTCAGGTGGCATTTTCTCATCATAATACATCCTTCTGTAACAAGGGCTGCTGTCGCCACGCCCCATTCTTCGGCGCCGAGTAGTGCTGCGATGGCCAGATCTCTTCCTGTTCGTATCTGGCCATCAGTCTGCAATACGATTCTGTCTCTTAATTTATTTTTAACCAGTGTTTGATGCGCTTCTGCAACGCCCAGTTCCCAGGGTAAGCCTGCATGTTTGATTGAACTGATTGGTGAAGCTCCTGTTCCACCGTCATATCCCGAAATCATCACAACGTCTGCTTTGGCTTTGGACACCCCTGCAGCGATGGTACCAACACCGGCCTCTGCCACGAGTTTTACATTGACCCGGGCTTTCCTGTTCGCGTTTTTCAGGTCGTGGATCAATTGTGCCAGATCCTCAATGGAATAAATATCGTGATGGGGGGGAGGTGAAATAAGTCCTACTCCGGGTGTTGAATGCCGCACCCTGCCGATCCATTCGTCCACCTTGTGGCCGGGTAGCTGACCACCTTCTCCTGGCTTGGCGCCCTGTGCCATTTTTATTTGTAATTCATCCGCATTGGTCAGGTAATTGCTGGTCACGCCAAATCGCCCTGAGGCCACCTGCTTGATGGCCGACCTTTCCCAATCACCATTTTCTTTCTTCAAAAACCTGATCTCATCTTCACCGCCTTCGCCACTGTTACTCTTACCCCCAATCCGGTTCATCGCAATGGCAAGTGTGCTATGGGCTTCATGCGATATGGAGCCAAATGACATGGCTCCGGTTGCAAAGCGCCTGAATATCTTTTCCTTTGGCTCCACCTCTTCAATTGCGATAGACTTTCGCTTCTTAAAGGAAAACAATCCCCTCAGCGTCACGGCTTTGACTGATTGATCATTGATCTTTTTTGCGTATTCTTTATATACTTTGTAATCGCCTGCTCTTGTGGATTTCTGCAACAGGTGAATTGTTTCCGGATTGAAGAGGTGGTATTCTCCCCTGCGCTTCCATTGATATACACCTCCCACTTCAAGACGCTGGCCGGGAACTGGTTTTTCTGGGAATGCGAGTTTATGCCGGATAAGAGTTTCTCTGGCAATCTCATCAAAACCGAGTCCGCCAAGTCTCGATACCGTTCTGAAAAAGCACTTGTTGATGACTTTGGGATGGATGCCGACTGCCTCAAAAATTTGAGCACCCTGATAGGACTGAATGGTGGAGATGCCCATTTTCGAAAAAATCTTCAGCAATCCGTAATTAACGGCCTGGATATAATTATTGAAAATATCCATTTTGTCCATGTATTCGCCAAAGACGCTTTTTTCATTCAA
>CAYZWN010000016.1:39366-42135 GCA_964482185.1 uncultured Roseivirgaceae bacterium | reverse complement strand
TATTACCACAGAGGACACGGAAAAACACATAGAAAACCTCTGAGCAACTCTGAGCGCTCTGTGGTGAAAAAAAATTATGACCCAACAACTACTCGAAAAATACCTGTGGGGTGCAGCCTCATTCATAAAAGTACAGGATACACGGCAGTCAGAATTTTCATAGCATTGCAGTTGAATGATATTCCCGTGCTGAATCGTAGTTCATGGGAATTCAGCAGGTTAATGAAAATAAAAATTACTTATGGTTTTTTTAAAAGCTTTTCCTTCCGAATCTGAACTGAATGACGCTGGAATTTCATCAGCTTTTGACCTCAACGGGCACATTCATACCCCGTTTTCATTCAGCGCATTCCAGGATATCGATCAGATTTTCCGCATGGCGAATGAAGAAGGCATCGGGGCGGTAGGCATCAATGATTTTATTGTAACTGACGGGCATCAACCCTTTCATGATGCTGCCATCAAAGCGGGCGTCTTTCCATTATTTAATATTGAATTTATGGGATTGCTAAAAGACCAGCAACAAAAGGGCATTAAAGTCAATGATCCGAGCAATCCCGGGCGCACCTATTTCAGTGGCAAAGGCCTGGATTTTCCATCAAATCCGGATTCGGAAACCAAGGCTATTTTGAAAAAGGTCAAGGAAGAAAGCAACAGGCAAGCCGCTGAAATGATCAGCAAACTGAACCAATACCTTAAATCACTGGATGCGCCTTTCGGGATGAGCTTTGATGAGTTAAAGCAACAATTTGCCAAAGAACTTGTCAGGGAGCGGCACATTGCCCAGGCGCTACGGCACAAAGTGGTCGAAGCCGGTGTTACAGAAAACGCACAGCGTGAGTTGCTCATGAAAATATTTGGCGGTAAACCGGTGGAATCGCCACTTGACAATATCAATTTACTTGAAAACGAAATCAGGAGCCTGCTGCTGAAGACAGGAGGACCGGCATACGTGGAGGAGGATGACAATGCATTTTTGGCCATCGACAAGGTGATGGACATCATCGTGAAATTGGGCGGCATACCTTGTTATCCGGTTTTACTTGATGATAAAAACGGCAATTGCACAGAGTTTGAGTCGGATTTTGAGAAATTGCGCGACACCCTTAAAACGATGGGCGTTGGCTGTATCGAGTTGATTCCCGGCAGAAATGACATCAACATCCTCAAAAACTTTGTCCGTATTTTCCATGATGATGATTTTGTGATCACATTCGGAACCGAGCACAACACGCCTGAGCTTATTCCTTTGAAAGTGGACACAAGAGGGCACATTGATCTGGATGACGAGCTGAAAGAAATATCTTATCAGGGAGCTTGTGTCATTGCCGCGCACCAGTACAAAAGGGCCAAAGGTTTGCAGGGTTATTTAACTCCAGACGGCCAATGCCGCAGAGAAGAAATTCAGGAATTCAGAAAATTGGGTGCGGTTGTATTCAATCATTTTTTTTCTAATTGAGCAATGAAGGAAGCATTAAAACAACTAATCGAAATATCCCGTGAATATGGGAAAAACAAAGATTTTACCATCGCCAGTGGCGGCAACACCTCTGTCAAGAATGATGAGGTGATGTACGTGAAAGCCAGTGGCTTTGAGTTGGGAAAAATTGGCGAAGAAGGATATGTGGCTTTGGACAGGCACATGCTGGAAAATTTGAAAACAAAAGATTACAGCTCGAATCCGGATGAGCGGGAGGAGCAGGTAAAGTCAGACCTCTTGAAAAGCAGGGTATTTCCGGAGCAAAACAGAAGGCCATCGGTCGAGGCATCGGTGCATCACGCGATCCGCTATCAATTTGTGATACACATGCATCCAACGCTTGTAAATGCGGTCACTTGTTCCAAGCAAGCAGAAAGTACCCTCAGCAATTTGTTCGGCGATGAGATTGTTTTTATACCTTATATCACACCTGGATTTATTCTTTACAAAGAGATCGAAAACCAGAACGAGAAATATTTTGCCTCCCATGGCAAATTTCCGCAAGTATTCTTTCTTCAAAACCATGGTGTGTTTGTTGGCGCTGAGACCACCGGTGAAGTCAGGGAAAAGTACGATTGGATCATCAACAGCATCCGGTCAAAGATCACCAATGAGATTGATGAACATATGCTGCCGGTAAATGATGATTTTGTAGATGTACTTCCCGCTGTGCGGGCAGCCTTATCTGTGAACGGTTTGAAACTCGCCCGGATCAGGTACAACTCCCTGATCAGGACATTCCTCGAAAGTGATGAGAAATTAGCCCACCTCACCAATCCGTTTACACCGGATGGCATTGTATTCTGCGGTGCACGACCACTGCTTGTCGACCGGTTTGATGATGTAAAGGAAGCTTTGGATGATTTCAAAGTGAAACTTGAGGCCTTCCGAAAGAAGTCGGGTTACGATCCAAAAATCATCATATTCAGAGGATTGGGTGTCATCGCTCCCGGCGACAACATCAATGCTGCAGACATCGCCATTGATGTATTTGAGGATATTCTGAAGATTGCCCATTATTCCATGAATTTTGGCGGGCCGAATTTTATGGAGTCTGAGCATGTAAAATTCATCGAGGAATGGGAGGTGGAGTCTTACCGCAAAGGGCTCATTGACCAGGGCGGCGGGGCATCGAGATTGAAAAATAAAATCGCTGTTGTGACAGGCGGGGCGCAGGGATTTGGCAAGGGCATTGTCGAGGGATTGCTCAGGCAGGGAGCTTATGTGCAGGTAATCGATCAGAATGAGCAGGTCGGCAAAAAAACAATTGAGGGGTTTGAACAATCCGG
>CAYZWN010000016.1:0-39356 GCA_964482185.1 uncultured Roseivirgaceae bacterium | reverse complement strand
TGCCGGAAAATTATTTTTCACCGGGGCCGACGTAACCAAAGCCGACCAGTTGAAGCTGGCCGTGCGCGATGTTGTGCAGGCATTTGGAGGTGTGGACCTGCTCGTGCCCAATGCAGGTGTGCTTCGGGCAGGAGCTTTGCACGAACTCAGCGAACAGGAGTTTGACCTTGTCACCAACGTAAACTACAAGGGATACTACCAATGTGTAAAAAGTTTCATGGAACCCATGAAAATACAGCATGATTTTAATCATGGGCTTTTCATGGATATCATACAGATCAACAGCAAATCGGGATTGGAGGGCAGCAATAAAAACTTCGCTTATGCAGGCGGAAAATTCGGCGGTATTGGCCTTACACAATCTTTTGCCCTCGAGCTGGTGTCATGGAATATTAAGGTGAACGCGATTTGTCCGGGCAATTATTTTGAAGGCCCGCTCTGGGCCGATCCTGAAAATGGGCTTTTTGCCCAGTATCTGAGAGCCGGCAAGGTGCCGGCCGCTAAAACCGTTGAGGATGTGAAACGCTTTTATGAAAGCAAGGTGCCAATGAACAGAGGGTGTAACCCGGAAGATGTGGTAAAGGCCATTCTGTATATAATTGAACAGCATTACGAAACCGGCCAGGCAGTTCCGGTCACCGGTGGTCAGGTAATGTTAAATTAGCAACAACTTTATGAACCAAATTATTAATCGGTCTTTGGAATATTAAGATTATCAGAAAAGAGCAATGAAAACAAAAGCAATAAGATTACACGGTAAAAATGATTTGAGGCTTGATGAATTTGAGCTTCCGGCTTTGAAAGATGATGAAATCCTGGCAAAGGTGGTCAGCGACAGCCTTTGCATGTCTTCCTACAAGGCAGCGAAACAGGGTGCAGACCACAAGCGCGTACCCAATGACATTGCCGAAAGGCCGGTGATGATCGGCCATGAATTTGCCGGTGAAATTCTGGAGGTTGGCAGTAAATGGCAGCATCAGTTTCAGTCAGGAAAAAAATTCAGCATTCAGCCGGCGCTCAATTACAAGGGAAGTCTCGATGCGCCCGGTTATTCCTATCACTACATTGGCGGGGATGCCACATACATCATAATTCCCAATGAAGTCATGGAGATGAACTGCCTTTTGCAATACGATGGAGAAGGTTATTTTCCGGCATCAATGAGCGAGCCTTACTCATGCGTTGCCGGCACCTTCCACGCACATTATCACACAAAATACGGATCTTATGTACATCATATGGGCATTGTTGAAGGAGGCAATATGGCCATCCTCGCCGGAGCCGGGCCTATGGGTATGGCAGCAATAGATTATATTTTGCATTGTGACAGAAGGCCTAAGTTGCTTGTTGTCACAGATATTTCAGATGATCGGTTGAAAAGGGCGGAGGCCCTGCTTGGCCGGGAGGAGGCATCCAAAAATGGCATTGAGATTAAATACATTAATACTGCTACCATCAATGATCCGGTGGCGGAACTGAGATCGCTGACCGGAGACAAAGGTTATGACGACGTATTGGTATTTGCTCCTGTGAAACCTGTTGTCGAACAGGCTGATGCCATACTTGGCTATGACGGCTGCCTGAATTTTTTTGCCGGCCCTTCTGATCCCAACTTCAAGGCCGAATTTAATTTTTATAATGCGCATTATCAGTTTACACATATCGTGGGCACAAGCGGAGGCAATACCGACGACATGGTCGAATCACTTGATATGATGTCAAAAAATCTGATCAACCCGGCTGTGCTGGTCACCCATATCGGCGGACTGGATTCAGTGCCACATACCACGCTGAATCTCCCAACAATACCTGGCGGGAAAAAGTTGATTTATACCCATCTGAAGTTTGATCTCATTGGCATCGATGATTTTGGAAAAAAAGGTAAGGAGAATCCAATGTTCGCGGAACTTGATGAAATCTGCAAGCGGCACCATGGTCTGTGGTCGGTTGAGGCGGAGACCCATTTACTCATAAACGCGGAGAAATACGGGCTGCTTCTTTAGCCGGGTAATGCTTATATTTGGAACCAACACCCTGTTTTGAGTATGGAAAATTACCATATAGCCGTTCTGGATATCGGCAAAACCAATAAGAAAATTCTAATCTATGATGCGGATTTAAACATCATAGATCAAAAATTCACCAGGCTTCCGGAAATCGAACGCGACAGTATGCTCCTCGACGATACCGAAGGGTTGAAAAACTGGATTCTGGCAACGCTTAAACACTTTGCCGCCATTTACAACATCCGGGTCATATCCACTTCTGCCCATGGTGCAACGTACGCGGTGGTAGATGAAAATATGGAAAGTGTGATTCCGCAGGTCGCCTACAACACCGATCCGGGAGATGATTTTCATGATCATTTTTATGATATATGTGGCGATCCGGTTGATTTGCAAAAAACGACAGCCACGCCAAATTTCAATTTGCTGATCAACCCGGCAAAAGGCATGCTGTTCAGCAAGGAACATTTTCAGGATGGCTTTAAAAATGCCCGGCACATCGTTTTGTATGCCCAGTATTTTGGCGCATGGCTTACAGGCTGTGTTTGTGCAGATCCGACTTATGTTGGCAACCATTCATATCTGTGGGATTTCGATAAAAATTCATGGTCAGAAGTCACTGAAACCATCGGGATCAGAAGCCTGCTGCCGGAAACATTCAGGAGTCCATGGGATGCGCTTGGCAAAATACGACCTGAAATTTCAGCGCAAACCGGCCTGTCAGAACAGACACTGGTAACTGTGGGCATGCACGATTCCAATGGTTCTTTATTGCCATATCTGGTCTCGATGCAAGAGCCCTTCCTGCTGAATTCTACCGGAACATGGTGTGTCATCATGAATGAAAAGGAGCAGGTGCATTTTGAGCCGGATGAGTTGGGTAAGGTGGTATTTTACAATATGAATGCCTTTTGGAAGCCCATTAAGACTGCGATTTTCCTTGGCGGAATGGAGTTTGAACACTATGCGGCGATCTTTAATAAGCTGAACAGCAGGGCAGATTTTCCTCCGTTCGATCAGCGGGTTTATGAAAAAGTGATTCGCGAAAATGAGTATTTCATTTTGCCCAGTGTGGCCAAAGGTATTGGTCAGTTTCCTGAATCCAGACCAAGGGTCATTGAAAAAGGGAAAGTCTATGAATTAAAGGATATTGAAAGTGGCATATCGCTTCCCGGGTTTTTCAGCAATTATGAAGAAGCATTCGCAGCGCTCAATTTATCGCTGGCTATTCAGACAAAAGTTTCGTTCGACAGAGCAGGAATCGAAAAAGGTATGCAGGTTTTTACCGAAGGGGGCTTCAGCAAAAACGAAAGCTACAATACTTTGATGACGGCTTTTTACCCGGAGTCATCATTTTTTCTCACCGGACTCAAAGAAGCCTCCGCGTTTGGTGCTGCTATGTGCGGAAAGGCCGCAAAAGAGGGCATAGATATCAGCTCATTCAAATCGCTTATTAAAATTGATAAAATGCCGGTTCCGGCCATCAAAGTGGAGGGACTGGATGCGTACTACAAAAAATTTATGTCTCTGATTTAGATTTGTAGTTTAATTTTAGAAACTTTATCGCCCTGAATATTTTAGCATAAAAAAATTGGTCAGCAAGATTAAAGTGCCTCATGGTAACAGTTATCCCCTCGGTGCAACCTACTATCCGGAGGGTGTAAATTTTTGTATTTTTTCCAAGAATGCACGGCAGATTGATTTGCTGTTTTTCGATAAGGAAGATGACGGGACACCTTCACAGGTAATCCCGCTCGATCCCGACATCAACAGAACATTTTATTACTGGCATATTTTTGTTCCGGGCGTGGAACCCGGCCAGTTGTATGGTTACCGCGCTTACGGGCCGGTAAATCCAACTCCCGGCGATATGTTTGATGATAATAAACTGTTGATAGATCCGTATGCAAGGGCATTGGCGGGGTATCGAACTTACTCCAGGGATGCGTGCAAGAAGCCCGGTAACAATTACAAACATGCTTTGAAAAGTGTGGTCGTTGATCCGGATGCATTTGACTGGGAAGGGGATGTGCCCGTACAACGGCCATATTCCACATCCATTATTTACGAATTGCATGTCGGGGGATTTACCAAAAATCCAAACTCTGGTGTTGAAAAGAGCAAGCGCGGCACTTACCTCGGATTGATTGAGAAAATCCCGTATCTGAAGGACCTCGGAGTTACTGCTATAGAGCTCATGCCCGTTCAGTTTTTTGACGAACAGGATGCGCAACCCGGTTTGACAAACTATTGGGGTTACAGTCCAATTGCTTTTTTCGCGCCGCATGCCGGTTATGGCCTGAGTGATAAGCCACATGAAATTGCCGATGAATTCCGGCAAATGGTCAAGGCTTTTCATGAGGAAGGCATAGAAGTAATTCTGGATGTGGTGTTCAATCATACCGCTGAGGCCGGAATCGATGGGCCTGTTTATTCACTTCGAGGTCTGGAGAATAAGGCATATTATATCCTCAGTGAAGAAAAATATGATTACCTGGACTATACAGGCTGTGGCAATACCCTCAACGCCAACCACTCAATAGTCCGCAGAATGATTATGGACTGTTTGAGAAACTGGGTTTCGGAGTATCATATTGATGGTTTCAGGTTTGATCTGGCCTCAGTTTTGTCAAGAGATGAGCTGGGCGTACCGCTTAAAAATCCGCCCGTTCTTTGGGAAATTGAATCAGATCCCGTGCTTGCCGGAACAAAAATTATTGCCGAAGCCTGGGATGCTGCCGGCCTTTACCAGGTAGGTTCGTTTATTGGCGATCGCTGGGCTGAGTGGAACGGAAAATACCGCGATCATGTCAGAAGGTTTATGAAAGGCGATTCAGACATGGTATCTAAATTCGCTTCAAAGCTTGTTGCCAGCCCGGATGTGTATATCGATCCTCAAAGAGAACCCAATCGGAGCATTCATTTCATTTGTTGCCATGATGGCTTTACGCTCAATGACCTTGTGAGTTACAATGTCAAGCACAATGATGCGAACCTGGAAAACAGCCGTGATGGATCAAATAACAACCTGAGTTGGAATTGTGGGGTGGAAGGCGAAACGGGTGATCCGTTTGTAAATGCCCTGAGGTTAAGACAAATTAAAAATTTTCTTACACTTACTTTTATAGCCCAGGGTACACCGATGCTCCTGATGGGGGATGAAGTAAGAAGGACGCAATATGGGAACAACAACGCGTATTGCCAGGACAATGAAATAGGTTGGTTTGACTGGAGGCTCCTCGACAAAAATAATGAGCTGCTGACATTCACCAAAAGTCTGATTTGCTTTACCCAAAAGCTGGAAATTTTTAAAATAGAAGATCTGCTGGCCACCCCTGAAGATATCGCCGAACCACACATCACCTGGCATGGCGTAAAATTGAACAAACCTGATTGGTCAAAGGATTCACACAGCATTGCTTTTACACTTTGTCATCCGGGGGCCAATGAGATCATGCATGTGATGGTCAATGCTTTTTGGGAAACACTTAGATTTCAGTTGCCGGAGCATGGTAATCAGAAATGGTATAAAGTAATTGATACTTCTGTGGAAGCGCCGAATGATTTCTGCAAGCCCGGATCAGGTGAAAGAATAAACACCAAATACGTGAAGGTGAAAGACAGAAGTATCATGCTTCTGATGAAGCGCTGATTTATTCATTAAGAAACCAACGATCTCAGCTCCGCAGGAACGATCACTTTTGGCAGAAATATTGAAAATTTCGTAGATTTTCCTTCCACGCTCTGTACTTCGATCCGGCCCTGAAGTTTGTGAACAGCCTTTCTGACCAGATAGAGGCCAAGTCCGTTGCCTTTCGACCGCTCGGAACCCCTGTAAAACATGTCAAATATTTTATCGAGTTGTTTATCCTGAATTCCCAATCCGTGGTCAGCCACGCAGATAATGATGGATTTTTTATTGGCTTTCAGTTCAACAATGACCTCCGCCTTGCTTGTTTTTCTGAAAATGACCGCATTTTCAAGGAGGTTCTCCAGAATGATGCGCATCAGATTGTTGTCGCTTCTGAGATGAATTTCAGGATCTTCATTTATCCTTAGGTCAAGATTTTCCGGTTCGATGTAAGATGCCAATGCAGGCTTGCAACCATTTATGAGCTTTGGAAAATCGATAATTTCAGAATGCTTTATTTCTTTATTGATGTAGTGAATATTGTTTAGTTTGTTAAGCACCTTATTAATGTCCAGTGCGCCTTTTTCGATGAGCTCGATGTACTCCCGCAGGGCTTCATCTTTATTGTCCATCTTTGCCAAAACGCTTATGCCTAACAGACGAGCTATTGGCCCTTTAAGATCGTGGGAGGCCCTGTAAATAAACTTGTCAAGCTCATTATTGGCGTTGATCAGTTCATCATTCATCACCTTTAGTGAGGAAGTACGCTCCTCCACCTTGCTTTCGAGGTTGGTGTTTATATCAATAAGCTCTTTATTAATTGTATCCAGCTCAGCTTTTGCTTTCAGAATTTCGTTTTGATTCTTCATAAGCAAAGCATTCTGCTTTTCGATTTCACTTTTTTGCCCGATAATCTCCTTGTTTGCTGACTCAAGCGATTTGTTTTGTTCCTTAATCTTCTGCGTTCTGATTTTCACCTGGTCCTCCAGGATAATTTTTGATTTGTGCAGGGCTCTGGTTCGCAGTTGCACAGCAAGTACAATAAGTGTTAAAACAAATAAAAATAGTATGGAATAGAACCACCAGGTTTTCCAATACGGAGGTTTTACAATAATGAATATCCCTTTCCCGGTTTCGTTCCACACTCCGTCGTTGTTTGAGGCTTTAACCCGGAATACATATTCTCCGGGGCCCAGATTGGTGTAAGTAGCGTAGCGCCTTGTTCCGGCGTGGGTCCATTTGTCCTCAAAATTTTCCATGATATAGGCATACTGGTTTTTGCGGGAATCCGTGAAATTGAGCGCTACAAATTCAAAAGAAATAGAGATGTCTTTATGGGTTAATATAATCGTGTCTGAGTTGGCAATGTTTTTTTTAAGTGCAGAACCCGGTTTGTTGATTTCCACTTTTTCATTCAGGATTTTGAAGTCGGTAAATACAATTTCAGGCTTTATGGTGTTATCGATAATATTTTCAGGAAAGAATGAGCAAAATCCATTCATGCTGCCGAAAAATATTTCTCCGTTGTCATCTGTGCAGCCCGAAGAAGGATTAAATTCAGTACTTACCAGCCCATCCTCTTTGTCGTAATTTTTAATGTGCAGTGTTTCTGTATGGATCCTGGAAAGTCCTTTATTGGAACTCACCCATATGTAGCCTGCTTTATCTTTCTGGATATGATAGATTGTATTGGAGGGAAGGCCATCCGCTGTGGTGAGTTGATTGAATTGACCGGATTCAATGTCGTGGATGCTTAAGCCATCGGTTGTGCCAATCCAAAGTCTTGAAGGTGTCTCATAAAATAATGTATAGATGTTATTTCCCGGAACGCTCAATGGGTAATTCCTGCTTGTCTGAAAATGCACAAAGCGATTAGTGCCGGCTTCATATTTGTTTAAACCTCCACCGAATGTCCCGATCCAGATTGTGCCATTTGAATCTTCGGTGATAGAACGGATCCGGTTGCTGCTAAGGCTGAAAACATTATTTGCATCTGATTGAAATCTTTTGACGGAGTTATTATGAAGGAGGTTGAGTCCGTTGTTCATGGTGCCGATCCAGATTCTTCCGGCTTTGTCCTTGTAAATGCAGCTGATGTCATCGCTGCTTATGCTGTTTACATCATCAGTATTGTGTTTGATATATGTGATAGCGCCTGTAGATGTATTCACGATATTAATACCGCCACCTCCCGTACCTACCCATATTCTGTTATATGATTCTTCATACAATACGTTGACTCTGTTATGAGACAGATAATAAATTTTCTCTGATTTGTATCCGCTTTTCCTTTGATCAAATTTTGAAAACAGGCTATTTCTGGTTTTTATGCTTACCCCTTCTACAATATAATCGTTCGTGAGGTAGGTGGTATAAATATCAGCAAGCGGTTCGTATTTCGTAAGCCCTCGGTCATAGGAGCCAATCCATATTGTACCATTGTTTTGTTTGAGAATGCTATAAACATTGCTGCTGCTGAGGGTATTTTCCTTGCCGGGGATTCTTCTTTGCCATTCAAAGCGGTTTCTCAATTTATTGATGTTGTTCACGCCGGCATTGGTGCCGATCCACAGAATTCCTGACTTGTCATCAAAAACACTTGTCACATTATTGCTTAAAAGTGAGAATTCATAATTTGGGTCAACGGTATAATTGCCGCTATAGCGCTGGTATTTGTTCAAATATCCAAGGCCGTGGTCCACCGTCCCGAACCAGATCAGGCCCGATTCACCCTGAAAAACGCTGGTGATGCTGGCTGCTTTGCTGGTGTTTCCGGGAATAACTGTCCGGTGATATTGAAGGACTTCATCCTTTTCAGTGATGTTCCGGCCGTATTTGCCGGGTTTCAAAAGATCGAGCCCCTGGTTCGTTCCAACCCAAAGATCTCCTTCATTATCTTCATATACCGCATTGATTTGGCTGCTGCTCAATAATTGATTCTTTAATCCTCCCGATTCAGAATATCTAATAAACTTTTCACTTTTGGGATCAAACATGTTGAGCCCGTGTTCAGCAGTTCCGATCCACAAAAACCCATATTTGTCCTTTTCGATGCAGGTCACCTGATTGCTGCTTATGCTTTGCTTGTCATCTATCAAATTTCTGAAAGCTCTGAACTGATTGATTTTTGGATCAAATTTATTGAGTCCGCCGCCTAAGGTGCCCGCCCATATATTGCCATCTTTATCAGATGTCACGCTTGTTATGTGGTTGTGGCTGATACTATTGGGGTTGTTGGGATCAAATCTATAATGCTGAAAGCTTTCCTGATTTGAGTTATATACATCCAGACCATTTTGAGTGGCGATCCAGATATTGCCCAGCATGTCTTCATGAAGGTGATTAACGATGCTGTTTGATATGGAATTTGAGTCATTCGCCTGGTAAACAAAGGTCTTAAAATCTATTCCATCGAATCTGTTGAGGCCGCCGTTGGTGGCAAACCAAATAAATCCCTTTTGATCCTGTATAATATGATTGATGTTGCTTTGAGTAAGTCCATGCTCAACGGTGATTTTATTGAACTTAACCGGCCTTTGAGCAGAAGTATTAATCGCTAAAAGGAAAAATACGATAACAGCCAGTATGTAGCGGAAGACCATGCGCGATTCGGAAATCAAAGAGTTTTGTTATCAGAATTTGAGATGATAAAAGTTAAACGACTTTTAATTGTAAATCATTCAGTATAAAGCCGAAATTTATTCAAATATAAAAAAAAGCCCGATAAATACCGGGCTTTAAGTGTGTCAGGGTTTTGTTGATGGATTATAAGACAGCTTCCCTGTCCGAAAAACCATTTTCCATTTCGGTATTAAATCTGGTATTACCTGTTTTTTCTTTTTCTACCTGTGTTTCTGCTTTTTGCAATACAACAAATGAAGAAATGCCGATTACCAGAATAATAATAAAAAACAACTTTGGAAGTAGATTTTTCATTTTAGTATTTTTTTAATTACCTTCGATTCGTTGAATTAAAGGAATCTTAATTTAAAACCGGTCGTTCTCTTTCGGAAAGGCCGCCTTCGCATTCACATTCAGCGGCGATTTGCTCGATTGATGGATCATTGACAGGTACAATTTCTTCATCACTGCATGACATGAAAGAAAGTGAGATTAAACTAAAAAGTGCGAGAGTTAAAAGTTTAGTTTTCATTTTGTTTAAGTTTTAAGTTTTAGCCTACTGATTTTTAAAAGTGTTTGTTATTGTTATACCAAATATAACAAGAGGAACGATATTGTCAAAAAAATCCAATAAAATATTGAAAAAATACAATAGATTCTTTTCTCAGTACAGTTTAACAGTTTTGTTACCCGGGTAATAATTGTTTTGAATTTATCTAAAAAACAAGTTTGTTTCTGGATTTAAATCAAATCTTGGAATAATTATATCCCGAATAAGGCTGTCAGTTTTAATGGCATATTCGTTTTGTTCTTTGGTAATTTTTCATTTTTATTGAATGTGGTATCACTTTTTTCAAAAATCCGGATGAATGCAGGGAGGAAGGTTCGCGACAAAATTGTATTATTCAAGTATTTAGTAATATTTTTAGTATTGCTTACAACTGGTTTTAGTGCAAACGGCCAGGTAAACCTGGATAGCCTTCAGCAAATCATTCCCAGGTTGTCGGGTACAGAAAAACTCCGGACGATCAATCTCCTCACATTTGAATTGCAATTCGTTAATCTGGATGCCTATTATGATTACGCGAAGTTGGGACTTGAGCAAGCTTTGGCTGATGATGACAGTTCTTATGTTGCAGCGTTTCTCATAGAGATCGGATACTATCACAAATTCACCGGGAATTATCAAAAGGCGCTGAATGAATTAAGCCGATCAAGATATATTGCAGAAAAGAAAGGTTTTGACAGGCATCTTGCCCGGGTATTTACCGCGCTTGGCACGGTTTATCATGATTTAGGCTTTTACGACAAAGCCCTTGATTATCATTCTAAATCGCTGAATCTTAAAGAACACCACGGAGATAAAGCGGAGATGGCGTCCTCCTACAATAATATAGGACTAATTTATTATAAAATAGATGACCAGGACAAGGCGATGGAGTTTTATAAAAAATCGCTTAACCTGAAGCTCGAGCTTGGCGATACGTCCCGCACAATACCCACTTATATCAATATGGGTCTGGCTTATTCGGAGTCAGATGATGAGGGGAAGAGAAACCTGGCTATCGACAATTTCAGACAGTCGATACGGGTAGCAATGAAATATGGCGATTTCAAAAGGTTGGGATATTCATACAATGGCATTGCTAAAACCTTTATCATGAATGAAATGTATGATTCAGCCAGGTATTATCTGGAGCTTTCCAACGAAGAGGGTGACAAGAATGATTACAAAATGCTGAAGTCATCCAATTATTATCAACTGGCAAAAATTGCTTTTTTGGAGGGTCAATACCAGGATGCTGTTAATTACCTTGAAAAAAGTCAGGCGCTGCTTACTATACTGGAAGATAAGTACAGGCGTAAAAACAACTTTCGGTTATATGCCGACATTTTTGAGGCGAAGAGCCAATGGGATAGCGCCTTTTATTATGAGAAAAAGTATGCTTCCATGAAGGATGAAATCTTTAATGAAGAGCTGGCTAATAACCTGGCCAATGTGCAGATTGCTGCCATTGAGGAACAAAGCCAGCGCATCATTGCAGTTCAGGAGCTAACCATTTCCAAGAGCAAATTTTTCAGCTTGTTTTTGTTGTCAATTCTTGTTCTGAGTATTGCACTGATCATTGTAATATTCAGGAATTATATACAGACCAGCCGAATCAATAAGCAATTACAGGATAGTAAAGACAAAATTCAGGCACAAAAAGAAAATCTGGAAAAGAAAAACCTGCAATTAGCAGAGGCACAAACCACTATTAAGAGTCAGAATGATGTGCTTAAAAATATAAATGTTGATCTGGATAATAAAGTTAGGGAGCAAACGGCGGAATTGGAGAAATCCAATGCGGAGTTAGCTAAAGCAGTTCGCGATCTTGACCAGTTCATTTATAAAACATCTCATGACCTCAGGGGACCAATTGCCACGATGCAAGGCGTAATAAACCTGAGTGTTTTGGAGGCAAAGGAGGCGGTTTCGATCAAGTACTTCAATACGCTGCATCAGGTTTCGACAAACATGAATAACGTCCTAAACCGGCTGATTGAAGTGCATGAAACCTACCAGCAAAAACCGGTATTTCAATTTATCAATCCCGTGCAGGAAATAATGGAAATTTCAGAGAAGATATCAGGTTATGCAATCGATCCGAACCTTACGATCATTACTGAATTGAATGCAAACGGGCAGTGGAATACCGATAAAAAGCTTTTTGAGAAAATAGTTGAAAATATGATGAGAAATGCGCTGCTGTATTGCGATAGATATGAACCTATAATAACGGTAAAAACCCAGTACCGAAACGGACAGTTGGAAATCGTTTTCGAGGACAATGGTTTTGGAATACAACCCGGCGATGAAGATAAGGTATTCAACATATTTTTTAAGGGATCACCAAGACCCGGCGGTACGGGATTGGAAATCTATACTGCAAAAATAGCCTGTGAAAAACTCGGAGGAACCATTGTCTTGAAAAGACCGGTAAAGAACACAATTTTTAAGATTGTATTGCCCGCCATCTTAAAAAAGCCGATTTCTTAGTGCCTGTTGGTATCGGCATCGAGGATATCCCTATCTTTGCCAAAATTTTTTGAATTATGGCAAATCAGAAGTATAAAAGATACACCATTACGGCAGCATTGCCCTACGCCAATGGCCCGATACATATCGGACATCTTGCCGGGGTGTACGTTCCGGCAGACATTTACGTCCGGTACCTGAGGGCAAAAGGAAAGGATGTAATATATGTATGCGGCTCAGACGAGCATGGTGTGCCGATTACAATCCGCGCCAGGAAAGAAGGTAAAACACCACAGCAGATTGCAGACTACTACGATCAGGTAATTCGCAATTCATTCAAAAGTTTTGGTATCAGTTTCGATGTTTACTCCAGAACGTCCAAACCTGTACACCATGATACCGCCTCAGATTTTTTCATGAAACTGAATGACAAAGGAGCCCTTAAGGTGATTGAATCTGAGCAATACTATGATCCGGAGCAAAGGGAGTTCCTTGCCGATCGCTATATTCAGGGCACCTGCCCTAAGTGTGGGCATCCGGATGCATACGGCGATCAGTGTGAGAAATGTGGTTCCACACTGAGCCCCTCAGAATTGATAGATCCCCGATCTATGCTAAGTGGCTCCAAGCCGGTTTTGAAAAAGACAAAGCACTGGTACCTCCCATTGGACGAATATGAACCCTGGCTCAAACAATGGATTCTGAATGATCACAAGGAATGGAAATCCAATGTATATGGCCAGTGCAAATCATGGATAGACCAGGGACTGCAACCAAGGGCAGTGACCCGGGACCTCGACTGGGGTGTGCCCGTACCCATTGAGGAAGCCGAAGGCAAAGTGCTTTATGTTTGGTTTGATGCGCCGATCGGATACATCTCTGCAACCAAAGAATGGGCAGAAAGAGAAGGTAAAGATTGGGAACCGTATTGGAAAGATAAGGAAACCAGACTTATTCATTTTATCGGAAAGGACAACATCGTTTTTCATTGCATTATTTTTCCAAGCATGCTCCGCGAATACGGTGATTTTATTTTACCTGATAATGTGCCGGCAAATGAATTTTTAAATCTGGAAGGAAATAAGATTTCCACCTCCCGCAACTGGGCCGTCTGGCTTCATGAATACCTTGAAGAGTTTCCTGGCAAAGAAGATGTTTTGAGATATACGTTGTGCGCCAACGCCCCGGAGGCAAAAGACAATGATTTTACATGGAGGGATTTTCAGGCTAAAAATAATAATGAGTTGGTGGCCATTCTTGGCAATTTTGTAAACAGGGTGGCCGTATTGCTGGATAAATACTATGAAGGAGTCATTCCTTCTGCCGGTAAGATCAATGAAATGGATGACGAACTCATTTCATTTCTCAAGAGTACTCCTGAAACCATCGAAAAATCGCTTGAAGCTTTCAGATTCAGGGAGGCGCTGGCAAATTTTATGGAAATTGCCAGACGGGGCAATAAATATCTCGCCGATGCCGAACCCTGGAAAATCATCAAGACAGATCCGGGACGCGTCGAAACCATCATGAACCTTGCAGCACAGGTCGTTGCAAATATCTCAGTGCTGGGTGGGCCATTCCTGCCATTTACAAGCGCGAAAATTCAATCAGTCTTCAATCAGACTGCTACGGATTGGGCATCTGCCGGTTCAATAAATCTGATTGCAGGCGGACATCAAATTGGTAAGGCAGAATTGCTCTTTTCAAAAATTGAGGATAGTGAAATCGAAAGTCAGATTGCAAAATTGAGATCAGCAGATACCGTGGTGGCGGAGCCGAAGGAAAATTTGCCGGATTTACCAGCAATGAAACCTGAAATCACCTACGAAGATTTCATGAAAATGGATATCCGGATTGGCAAAATTCTTCAGGCTGAAAAAGTTGAGAAGTCAAATAAGCTCCTTAAACTATTGGTTGATACAGGGATTGATCGCAGAACCATTGTGAGCGGTATAGCAAAATATTTTGAGCCGGAGGACGTCGTTGGCAAGCAAGTCAATGTGCTGTTAAATCTCGCTCCCAGAAAAATACTCGGAATAGAATCTCAGGGCATGATTCTGCTTGCTGAAGACGCAGATAAAAAACTGGTGTTTATCACTCCGGAGGACATCGTCTCTAATGGCAGTGGTGTAAGCTGAATATTATAAATATCTCAGGGCAATAAAACCTGTTGTTATGGGGTTATCTTTATTGTTGTTAAAAGGAAATGATTCTTCCGGAATCAGCAGATTTAATAATTCAGGTGTATGAGAAAATTTAAGATCTTGCCTTTATTGGCACTTATCGTATTCGCGTCTTTATCTGCATACGGACAGTCAAAAAATACCGATACTTCCAGGGGACGCGACCAGGCAGAATATGACAAAGGAGCCACCTACCAGACTCAGACAAAAAAAACCAAAAAGAAAAAATCGAAATACTCCCTTGCCGGAGAATACGACAAGAAGGTAGAGGAGTATCATAAACGCATGGAGGCCAATGCCAAAAAATATCAGAAAATGGCCAAAGAGATGGAGAAGCCACAGTATTCTGATCACACCTATTTCGGACATAAGAAACCGCCCAAAAAACGCCCGCCGGGAAAGAAAAAGTTTTGCAAAGAGTGTGGCATGACACATTGATTTTTGCCAGGAACGCCGAATTGATAGAGACCATTTTTGCCTGAATGCAGAAATCTCATAGAATTGATTTAAATTTATGCACATCTTGCAGGCAAGGTCTGGTTCTTAAAATTTTCTTCATTAGTCGAAACTATTATGATAAAAATAAACCGATTCATCGAGCAGACGGTGCTCAAGCCAACGCTTACAGACCGGGACATTGATATACTTGCAGAAGAAGCTATTGAATATGAATTTCTCGGCATTTGCGTCCCTACCTTTTGGGTTAAAAAGGCCAGGCGTGAAATAAAAAATCATGGAATCCAGATGGTCACCGTTATAGGCTTTCCATTGGGCTATCAAATGACGGAGAATAAGCTCGATGAAATTAAACTCGCTATCGACAGCGGCGCGAATGAGTTGGATATTGTTATGAACATTTCAGCCTTTAAATCAGGAATGCCCTGGGTTAAAACTGAACTCGCAAAGTGTGCTCAGTTGATTCATGATAACGATTGTCTTATGAAAGTGATCATCGAGACGGCATATCTGTCGGAAGAAGAAATTGCAAAAGCATCATTGATTTGCCAGGACGCCGGAACTGATTTTGTAAAAACATCAACGGGTTTTGCACCGTCGGGTGCAAAGGTTGAACATATAAAGCTTATCCGGTCCGTTATCAATTCGAACGTAGGCCTGAAGGCCTCAGGTGGCATTAGAGATTACGAAACAGCGATGGCCATGATAGAAGCAGGCGCTGATCGTCTCGGTGTTTCTGCCGGTGTGGAAATCATGAAACAAGCTCAATAGTCACCCTTAATGTTTGAAAGCTACCGAATAGTGGCAAACGGCCGTGTGCAGGGAGTAGGTTACAGGGCATTCGTGACGCGTATGGCAAGGCAATACCATATCATGGGTTACGTAAAAAACCAGGCGGACGGTTCTGTGTTGATAGAGGCGGAAGGCGATGCTGAAATGATGAAGCTGTTTTTAAATCAATGTAAAACTGGTCCGGGTTGGGCCCATGTTTCATCTTTGGAAATTGGTGAGCAGCCATTTGCAGGTTTCAAAGATTTCCAGGTCAGATATTAGTCTTCCGGGTATGGGATATAAATAAAATTTGTAAAGTTGTCATCCACCACAAACAGGCAGCAATATTCATCAGGATCCTTATAGGTTTCCTTAAACAAGTCAAGCTTATCTCCTTCTATTATTTTGCGCTGAACGAATTCATCCACATAGGTCACATAATAATTCCACTGCGTATCCACTTCATCCTTTTTAAAAAGGAGCTGTCCGAGGGGAATTTCGGATTTTGAAATTATAAATACCGGATGATCTGAAAATCCTCTTTTTCTGATCTGATAGGATGCCTCCTTTATCTGATCAGATATCTTTACAAAATCCTGCGATACGGTACCGAGGTATTTGCCGTTAAGTTCGGGATCATTACTGTAATCCATTAGCTTCTTCGTGATAGTGAAACAATATTTTCAAGATGATGTGTATGAGGAAACATATCAAATGGCTGAATTTCATCAATTTTATATTGATGAATCATCATCGCCAGATCTCTGGCCTGGGTTGCCGGGTTGCAACTTATATACACAATTCTGGCAGGATTTAATCGTAATATACCGTTAACAACATCCTGATGCATGCCTGCTCTGGGCGGATCGGTAATAATTACATCCGGAATGCCATATTCGTCCACGAATTTCTCGTCGAGCACATCCCTGATATCGCCGGTTACGAACCTGCTGTTACCAATGTTATTGATCTGTGCATTTTCGCGTGCATCATCGATGGCTTCCTTCACTGTTTCAATACCAACTGCCAATCTGGATTTTTGAGCAATAAAATTTGTAATGGTGCCGGTACCGCAGTACAGATCGTACACCGTTTCGTTACCGGTTAATTTTGCCATTTCCGTTGTATGGGAATAAAGCTTTTCTGTCTGCCGGGTATTGGTTTGAAAAAATGACTTGGGTCCGATTTTAAACCTAAGGTTATGGATATTTTCTTCAATGAATGCGCTGCCTGCAAATAAAACCGGCTCCTGATCAAGGAATGTCTCGTTGTGCTTCAGGTTTATGATATAATAGAGTGAATCAATCTGAGGAAATGTATTTCTAATGTGCGACATAATATTGGCTATACCGTCGTCATTCTGCTCTCCAAACTGCACAATTGCCATGACCATATCCGTACTCGTGGTGCGGATAATCAGATTCCTGAGTAAACCCTTATTAGCTTTCAGATCGTAAAAGCTCAGATTATTTGCTTTGGCATAATGTCTTATTTCGTTCCTGATAGCATTGGTTGGTTCTTTTTGCAAATAACAGGTTTCAATATCCAGTACCTTATCAAAATGACCAGGCAGGTGAAATCCGACCCCATTCCGGTCAATCTCATCACCAGACTTAATTTCCTCGTTACTCAGCCATTTGCGATTACTGAATGTGTACTCAAGTTTGTTGCGGTAAAATGTTGTCTCAGATGAGGCTATGATAGGATTTGCGTCAGGGAATTCGAATTTGCCAATGCGTCTGAAATTGTCGATGACCTGCTGGCGTTTGGCGGTAATTTGCTCTTCGTACTTTAGATGCTGCCATTTACATCCGCCGCAAAGGGCGAAATGCCCGCAAAATGGCTCTTCGCGTAAATCTGAATATTTATGGAAAACAACAGGTTTGCCTTCGAGATAACGCTGCTTTTTCTTAAATATCCTTATATCAACAATATCGCCCGGCGCCACACCTTCTACAAAAATTGCCTTGCCTTCATGATGGGCGATGCATTTTCCTTCAGCCGCAACCGACTCTATCGTAATTGTGCTTAATACTTTATGTTTCATTTCCGGAATTCGAACTCAAAGTTAAACAATATCGTTTGGTCAGTGATTATAAAAGTTATATTTTGGAACAATCAACTGATTGAGATGCGAAGAGTCGTTCAAACTATGGCGTTTTTGTTATGGGGTTTTTGCGTCCATGCAACGCATATAGTAGGAGGGGAGTTTGAAATTTTACACATCGAAGGTGACAGATATCTGTTTCGGCAGATTCAGTATTTCGATGTCATCAATGGCAATCCGCTGGCAAAAGATATTCAGATTGACGCCTCGATTTTTCGGAAGAGAGATAATGTATTTGTCAGGTCAGTATTGATGCGGTATCAGACAGAAAGCCTGGTTCCCTACACCAATCCTGAATGCACTGATTCACGGCTTGTCACCAATCGGATAGTTTATGCAACTGAAGTGACCCTAAACCCGGCTTTATTTTCTGATCCGGAGGGTTACTACATGGTATGGGAAAGGTGCTGCCGCAATAATATCATCACCAACATTGTGCAACCTGACCAGACCGGCCAGACTTTTTATATTGAATTTCCACCAATAAGAAAAAATGGGGAGGAATTCAGGAATTCCAGCCCGCAGCTATTTCCTCCATTAAGCGACTATGCCTGCGTCAATCGCTTCTATTATGTTGATTTCAGAGGCAATGATCCGGACGGTGATTCGCTTGTTTACAGCCTTGCCACGCCTTTCAACAGTTCCGCATTCGATCCGTTGCCAACCCCGACGCCTGCTCCACATCCTTTTGTTAATTGGGTGCAGGGAATCAACAGCAGCTACCAGATTCCCGGCAATCCAACCTTAAGCATCAATTCAAAAGGCTTTTTGACGGTAACTCCATCTGAGGAGGGCTTGTTTGTTTTTTCTGTTCGATGTGAGGAATTCCGGGATGGTATCAAATTGGGAGAGGTGGTACGCGACTTTCAGCTTTTCGTAATTGATTGTCCCAACCCGGGCAATCCTCCGGAGATTCAGGTAAAAGCGCCGGGAAGCAATTTGTTTGTTTCGACTTTGAATACAATAGTATTGAAACCCGAGGATGATAAATGCTTCACTTTTCAGATTACAGACAAAGATGGCAGTGAAACCATATCGATTCGTGCCGAACCCGTAAATTTCGAAGCCAGTCTTGATGGCATTCTGTCAACTGAAATAGGTTACATCGATGCCCCGGACGATACACTTGAAGTTCAGGTTTGTCTTCCTGATTGCCCTTATCTGCTGGGGGAACCTTTTATTATTGATATCATTGCCGGAGATTTTACCTGTCCTTTGCCACTCATGGATACCATGAGAATCAGTGTAATTGTTGAACCTCCGCCAAATCAACCTCCTCGTTTTGTGGTTCCGGCGCAGAAGCAAATCACGCTGTCTGTTTTGGAAGGCACCCTGATTGATATTCCTTTTAGTGCCATAGACGATGATCTCGATCCGCTTTTACTTGCGGTTGAGGGTGTTGATTTTAATACGCAAGTATTCGGCATTCAAATAGACACCATAATTAATGAAGATGGAAGAATGGATTTCCGGCTCCGGTGGAATACAGATTGCAGCATTTACCCATTCTCAATCAAGGATGAATTTACAATCAAATTGTATATTGAGGATGATGACTTTTGCCAGATTGATAATCGTGACAGTATTATTTTGAACATTAAAGTGCAATTGCCGGCGAATAATCTTCCCCAGGTATTCATCAACAATTCGGGATCAGATATAGAAACATCAACGGCAGTCGGCGATCAGATGCAGTTTATGATCAGCGCAACGGACAGGGATCTGACCGATCTTTTAGAGCTCAGGGCAATTGGGGTGGGGTTTTCTCTTGAAGATCTTGGAATTGTTTTTAGTGATGCGGAAGGATATGGAAATGTAAGTTCTGCTTTTAGCTGGACAGTCGGCTGTGATGCATACGAATATCTGCCACAGGGAAGGTATGAAATCCTGTTTATTGCGGAGGATGAGGATCTTTGTAAGATTCCAAACGCTGACACATTAAAACTCACTTTTAACGTGAATCCTCCCGTTAATAATCCTCCGGTAATTCAATTGATTAATACACAGGATGATGACTCGGTTGGTGCAATTGCAGGTGATAACGTCGATATTGAATTGCTGGCATATGACATGGACAATGATTCAATATCTGTCTTCTTGCTTGATGACGCACTCCATTCTGATCAGGGTGTGGAATTTTCAGGTGGCACCGGCTACGGGAATATTTACAGCAACTTATCCTGGGCGACAGACTGCTCATTACTGGGAGATAATTATCAGCCGGCATCCTATCAGTTCGAGGTAGTGGTGCAGGATTATAAATGCATTGTTCCAAAAGCGGATACGCTCACTTTAACTATTGTGGTGAAGGACGAGGAGTTTGATTACAACATTCAGCTGCCCAATGTATTCACACCGAATCAGGAGGACAACATCAATATTACTTTTTATATTCCAAATCTTCCTGGTGACAATTGCCGCCGGCAGTTTAAGGAAGTGAAAATCGTGAACAGGTATGGCAAGGAGGTCTTCACATCGAACGAACCTGATTTTCACTGGGATGGCTCAGGTTACCCGACCGGAGTTTATTACATGCTAATTTCCTATTCCGATATGTCAATGCGGGGGACGATTTCAATTCTAAAATAAATTGAAAGACTGGCCTGGTTCTTGATCGTTAAATGCCATGGTTTTTTTGAATTGTCTGAATACTCCATTTTTCGGATAGGTTTTATTTCCATTTAAATGTTTTATCTGCAATTCATCAAAATAATTGGGATCAAGACAACTTTTTTTAAAAAAAGTTGTCTATATATAAAATCTTGTTTATAGGATAAACTGACAAATTTTTAGTATCATGGATATTTTAACTCAACCAGTCAATCAATTAAAATTCGATGCAAAGTATATGTTCGACAAAAAATCGAGAGAGAATTACTTTGAAATGTTAAAGATTGCCCTCGAAAATTTATCTATCGTTTACGAAAGAGAAACCGATAGAAAAGTATTCATTCAGAAATGATTTAATTGGCCTTCGGGCCATTTTTTTTGTTTTTGAATAAGATCTGACACCATGAAGTGCCGGTTTTTAAGATTTAAGGGAAGACGATTTTTGCCTACCTCTTAGCCAGGAAATCTGGCACTAAAGTTGTCACTTCACCATTGAATAATATTCCTGAATACAAGATTTCGATGAAGAAGTTTTTAGCGTTCTCCGTGTGCTTTTCGGTATTTTTTACTGCCGCATTTGCTCAAACTATTTCTCTCCCGCCAAGCGGAGACAACCAAAAGTGCAGTATCACACAATGGATTGGTTTGGCATCGGTAACCATCACTTACAACAGTCCGGATGTGACCGGACCAAACGGAGAGGATAGAAGAGGAAAAATTTGGGGTGGTGTAGTGCCTTACGGTCTGGCGGATAATACCTTCGGAACAGCGGCAAAAATGCCATGGAGGGCCGGGGCTAATGAAAATACAACTATATCATTTTCTCATGATGTCAAAGTTGAAGGACATGATATCGCTGCCGGAACTTATGGAATCCACATGGCGCCCGAGCCGGAAAAGGTTACAATTATTTTTTCGAAAGATTCGCAATCATGGGGCAGCTATTTTTATGATGAGAAAAACGATGCATTGCGGGTGGAGGTAAAGCCTGAAAAAGGTCCCTACGCCGAATGGTTAACCTACGATTTTATTGAAAGAAAGCCCAATTTTACCATTGCCGCCTTGAGGTGGGAGGAGCTTGTGATACCTTTTAAAATTGAAGCAGATATTGAAAATATCTACTTAGCGAAGATCAGACAGGAATTGAAAAGTGCACCGGGATTTGACTGGAAAAACTGGGTTGCGGCTGTAGAGTTTTGTGTGACCAACAGAATAAATCTGGAAGAGGCGCTGCTATGGTCGGATTATGCAATTGGAGCCCCGTTTGTCGGCGAAAAGAATTTTGAAACCCTGACGGCCAAATCAAGTGTTCTTTTATTGCTGAATCGAAGGAAAGAGGCAGAACAAGTCATTCTCAATGCAGCTGTTGATCCGACTGCCTCTATGATCAAAATCCATAGCTATGGTCGCCAGTTGATTCGAATTGGCCAGGCTGATCAGGCACTAGAAGTATTCCGGCTGAACAGAAAAAAATTTCCCGATGACTTGTTTACGACCTATGTCGGACTAGCAAGAGGATACGAAGCCACCGGAAAAACCAAGCAGGCCAGAAAAAATTATTTAGTTGCCGCAGAAAATGCACCTGAAGGCCAGAAAGCATATTATGCAGGCCTGGCTAATAGCCTGGAATGACCTGATTTTTTATTGTGGATAAATATCAATTCAGGCATTACCAACAATTGACAGGTTTATCGAGATAATCTCTTGCTTATTTTCCGGATATTACCGGGCCCGAAACTTTATACAAGTGCTGGCAGGTTTTCAAAATATAATCACTGAATTTATCCGGGTCGTTGATGATTTTATAAAATGACTCGATATAATGTTCAGCATTTCGTTTTAGCTTTTTGTTTATTTGATCAAAATCGCTGACCTGCTGCAGTATTGAGGGCTTTCGCTCGTTGAAGTATCTTATGGTACTTTCATAAGACCCGTATGTCTTGCAGGGACCTTTAAAAAACCGGTGCTTTACTTCCACAATCGGGAGCTCAGGGGAGGGCGTTGCATATGGGGCATTGACAATTCCGGCATAATCGAAGTCAAAGGGGATTGGGAACAAGACACTGTCCGCAATGTGCACAATGTTTGCGTTGTGCCTTTTGTGAATCCACCAGTCAGTGTTGCCTATCATAAACTGAAAAATGGCAAACAAGTCCACGGTTTGTTGGTCGCAACTATCAGAGCTCCATATTTTTTTATCTGATAATTCACCCCCGATTCTATGCGCCATCAGTTCATCTTCCTCGAGCAAAAATCCGGATTTTTCAATGTCCGGATATTGTTGCCGGATATCTTTGTAAACAACATGTACCAGTCTGACGCGATAGCTGTAATCTGTCAGGACATTGTAGGTTTTATAAGCCAGGTATTCCAGCATGGCATAGTTCTCGAATTCATCACTATTCCTGCAGTGCGTCACCATTTTAATTTTATCCTGCCCTTCAAAAACCGTGTTTTTAGTTTGAGATTTTACAAAATTAATTTTCAGAGGAGGAAATTCGCATACTTCTTTTAGCCTTCGCGTTGTTCCCCGGGCCTTAATTTTAATATTAAAGTCCTGGATTGAATCGCCGGTAATTTTTTGAATCAGAAACGCAGGATGATAGTCCGGTTTTTTGGAATTGTCATTAAGTACCTTTTCCATATCCATTTCCAAAACAAGCTCTATCGGATCAGATTCTGAAAACAGAGGAAGGTTGTGATCCTGAGGGTACCCGACGGAGGGCATCAGTATCACCAATAGTAAAAAGAAAAGATTAATTATTTTCATTGTTGTTTGGTAAAACCTTGTGTTGTTGCACCAGAATCGAATCTTGCTATTTTAGTGCCATTTTGTAATTTGAAGATTATCAGTTTGGTAGATTTGAAAACGATAGGCTCTGCGTTCAGTTGTGGTCAGTCATGTGTTCAGTATTGATACAGAATTGTTTGCAATAATAATTCTTCTAAGAAGCTGCAATAGCGGTAAACGTAATTGAAGCTTTATAGATTCGTTATTTCTCAAATAGAGAGCTTATTAGCGATTATTTAATTTTTGCATAACAATAATCTGTGTTTTTATCTAAATTCATGGACTTATTTTTTGAAGTATGATTTCTATTTTTCGGCCGGTATTTCTGTTTGCATGTACATTTTTATGCATCGGCTTAGGCGGTCTGTATTGCCAGACTATAGAAAATGATTCTCTGGCACCAAAACAGCGCGTGAAGGAAGGCTGGACTTTTGGGCTTCTGCCAACAATTTCATACGACACGGATGTCGGATTTCAGTATGGTGTTTTGGTTAATTTGTTCAACTATGGGGATGGCAGTACCTATCCTGATTACAGGCAATCGATTTATCTTGAATGGTCGCGGACGACTAAGGGAAGTGGCATAAACAGGTTTTATTTTGATTCGGAGTACCTGATTCCAAAAATCAGGGTTACAGCCGATGTCAGCTATCTAACAGAACAAACCATGCAATTTTTTGGCTTTAATGGATATGATGCGGTATATAAAAGCAATTGGGAGGATGAAGACAGCGACGAATATATAAGCAGGGTTTTTTACAGGCACGACAGAAAGATGTTCCGTATCATGACGAGTTTTCAGGGCAGGATTATCCCCGAATCAGAGCGATTCAGATGGCTTGCTGGCTTTACCTATTTTGATAACAAAATAGCATCGGTTGACATCGATCGATTGAATGAAGGCAAAAGTGAAGATGAGAAACTTCCTGAGGCAGATGGGTTATATGATAAATATGCAGACTGGGGTGTCATCACGCCTGATGAAGCCGGAGGAAATAAAGCTACCTATCTGAAGGCTGGTCTTGTTTTTGACTCCAGGGATTATGAAGCCTTCCCGACAAGAGGAATATGGGCGGAAGCGGTTTATTCCTACGCGCCGGGCTTTCTTGGTGATGGCAAATTCGAGTACTCCAAACTGACTCTGGTGTTTAGGCAGTATTTGGCAATCAAGTCGCCAGACCTGGTCTTCGCATATCGATTGTTGTATCAGGGCACGATGTCCGGCAAAGTCCCGTTTCATCTGCAGCCGCATATTGTTCCGACAATTATGACTGCCGCCACTTCACAGGGTCTTGGAGGTTCGAAAACTTTACGGGGCATCATGCGCAACAGGGTAGTGGGAGACGGCATAGCCATGGGTAATGCAGAACTTCGTTGGCGCTTCCTGCATACCCGGTTTCTAAAGCAAAACCTTTATCTGGGCACCAATCTGTTTGCTGACCTCGGCAAGGTGGTGGATAAAATCGAGTTTGATATTTCTCAGCAGGAAATGGGTGATCACCGTTTTGAGGATTTTTTTAATCCGGGAAGTGAGGCAATTCACTTCAGCGGTGGCCTGGGCATTAAAATTGGCCTGAACGAAAATTTTGTCGTTTCAGCAGATTACGGGCTTGCAACTAATAGCGGTGATGGCCGCTCCGGATTGTACATAACGCTCAATTGGTTGTATTGAAATCCTGATGTTCATTACCAATTATTTACCGCCACATCGCGAACCATAAAATTTTTTCTCCGGGTTTTTGGTTGTTTTTATTCTGAATATCAATGCATCTCAATGGCCATCCAGAGACAATCCGTATCAGCATAATACTGGTGCCAGGGATATTGTCCGTGCTGGTTGTAGAAAGGATCATGCGTAAACCCCGGGCTCATAAACACTTCCTGGTACAGTGAATTGTTGTGCTGAACATGAAACTTCTGCAAACGCCCGATTCCATAAAGCTGTGTGTGAATTTCAAGAAAATCATGCTTGTTGTGAATACCACAATCTGTTCCGGCAGGCGCATACCAAAGATTGAGTTCAAGATTGCCAATGTGCTCCTTTTCGGAGCGCCATAACATCGTATTCTGTAAATGAGGTACACTATAAATATTATAAACATGCTGCCAGGTGTTGGTGATGATATCACGATCCACTCCGGAATTAGGACCGATAAAATCGTCTCCGGCAATGTTCATGACAATCATATTGTGCACCTTTTGTATGGTGGTGTTTGCACATACGGCAGATTTGAACGGCGCAATTTCAAGATCGTCCACTATGAGTGGGTCCAAATCGATGTTTATGAGAATTGATTTTTGTTGAATCTTGAAATTTTCAGCATAAGTTATGTGCTCTGCAGATAGAAAAGGCTCAGAAAAATTCAGGGTTCTTTCCATATTCAAATTCTTAATGACTTCGGGTTCGTTTTTCGGACATAAATTTTAAAAATCAATATACAGCCAAAATCGGACTAATGAAAACATGGCCAAATCTGGCACGCCATGATTTGATCGGCTGTTTGGCCTTTTTTAAATGCAAACTAATCCAATGATCAGCCTGGAATGAATATTTACCCGGTCATATCAGCTACTGATGCCTTTCAAATTTCCCATCCTTTCCTGTATTCGCGCGTAAGGTACTGATTGGCTTTTACATCATTGGTAATCTGCATTGTCTCCGAATCGAATTCAATTCTTTTCCCTGTTCTGAGTGCAACCGCCGCCAGGTTGATGGTGTCCGTCACAGGACCGGCGTATCTGAAGCTGCCTGGAGTCTGCTCACCTGATTTTATAGCCTTGACCCAGGTATCTGACCGCCGCTCTCTTGGCGCTTCAGCAACCGGCTTGTCACCATGTACGGCTTTCATTCTTTTCTCCGGAATGAGCCTTGGCTTTTCTCCTAAAAAACCACCGAGTATTTTGCCCTGGTCCCCGACAAGCATCAAACCTTCATTTGAAACATCCAATCCGTCATCCTCAAGCTCAGGTGGGGCGAAAGGTTTCATGCCGCCATCATACCAATAGAGATCGAATTGAGGTAAACTTCCATGAGCCGGGAAGGTAAATTTAAACTGGCAGGAAAAAGGAAATGCCACATCGTTAACAACGCCTGTGCAGACCTGATTCACCACTTTTTTATTTGTGGTTCCGTAGGCTTTTACCGAAACCGGCGCAATTTCTACCCCCAGATTTCGGAACAATGGAAATAAACTATAATGACCCATATCGGCGATACTTCCCCCACCGAAATCGTACCAGCCCCTGAACACAGTATGGGTGAAGTTTGGGTGATATGGTCTGTCGGGTACAGGTCCCAGCCACAATTGCCAGTTAAAGTCATCCGGTATTTTTGGCATATCTGTCGGCAGTCCCGTCCACTGTGGCCATACAGGCCTGAAAGACCAGTTGTGAATTTCTTTTAAATTTCCAATAGCACCCTCTTTAAGCCACTGCACCATTTGTTGTTGATCTGACCGCGTACTCCAGGCAAGCAGGTGGGTGATCAGGTCGGATTGTTGAGCCATACCAATCACCTTACGGCCTTCGATCAGCCTGTTTGCTATGGGCTTATGGGTTATGACATGCCTGCCCTTGTTCATGGCATCGATGGCGATGTTGGCATGCAGATGATCAGGGGTCATGATTTTTATGGCATCCAGGTCTTGTTCATTTTCAAGCAGTTCTCTGTAATCTTCGTAAGATGTGCAGTCTGCATATTTGCCGGATGGCTTGTTTTTGGCGTAGTACTTTTCAACATATTCCTTGCCTACATCGCGCCCGCCCGGTATTCCTTCGATATGCTCACCCCAGATATCATCGCCAAGTGTACGCCGGATTCCATTCCGGATTCCATGTGCCGACCAGTCGAGGTAATCAGTCGAAAATTTGTTCACATCACAAACGGCAATTACTTGTATATCCGTATTCTGGAGCATATCGGGCATTTCGCGCAGGCCTTGTGTGCCGCAACCAATGTTTGCCACAGTAATCTTATCCGAGGGCGCGACATAGCCCTTTCCTCCCAGCACATGCCGGGGAAGTATAGAAATGGTGGCGGTGGTAGCAGCTGCCGAGCTGATAAAATCTCTGCGATTTATTTTTTTGATGGGTGTCATAGTATTTGGGTTTAGGATAAAAAAACCGGATGATGCATTCTGCGCATCATTTGTATGTTTTGTCAAGTTAGAAAGTAAATAGCATCCAGACAATACCCAATATGGTCTCGTTTACATTCGTCTTTATAATTACTCAAGTTTCTCAACTTTTAAATAATATTGATATTCAATTATTTATCATAGTACAATATGTACAATGCGTTGAATTTAAACCATATGAAATTCCACTTTGCTATTAATCAATTTGCGACACAGCGGCATCTTTGCCCTTTTTGCGGTTTTATTTTTTTACCGCAAGAGTCACAACGGTAAACACAAAGCACGCAAGGTTTTAATCAATTGAATTATAGGCAGTTAATATATTTTTATTTATCTTCGAAACTTGAGTAAGTAAAAAGAAATGTAGCTGATTTTGGAAATTTTTCATCCTCTACAACAGTGGTGCTCAGTTCACTTTGTCAGAATCTAATGTAAAGCAACCACGGTTGGGCGATGAATTTAGAACATAAAATACTGATGATTGCATTGTTGATACCCTCATTATGGTAAATTAGACTCATTTGAATCAGGCTTATAAGTATAAACCGACCCGGTATCACCCGTAGAGGTAGGTTGGCTAAAATAGTCGCGGTTTTCAATATCTTCTGCCTTCTCATCTGCCAGTTCATTACCCGCATCGATATCAATGCTGGTATTTCTGAAAAAGAAAGCAAGCACAATACCTGACAGGCCACCCAGCAGGTGCGATTCCCAGCTTACATTTGATTCCACAAAATCGGGAAACATGCCGTATAGCATACCACCATATAGTAAGATGATTACGCTGGAGACGATCATGAGCTGGTTGCTCCTCCTGAATATTCCGCTAAAAAACAGATAAGATGCCATACCATACACTACTCCGCTGGCACCAATATGATAAGTATTTCTGGCGAACAGCCAAATCAGTAACCCGGTTGTCAGGTAGATCCAGAGAAATAATTTGATGGCAATACGATGATAAAAATAGAACATCATGACGCCCAGAATGATGAGCGGCAGTGAATTGGAAAGTAAATGCAAAATATCCCCATGAATCAGCGGACCTGTCAAAACCCCAATGATACCTTTGGAGGTTCGGGGAAAGATACCAAAACGCGAAAAACTTTCACCACCCGCCAACTCAAGTGCCTTTACAAACCAGAGCAAGGATACGAATGTAATTATGCTATAAACCGCAAATCGGAATTTGAAGTGCTCATGCTGGTCTTTTATGAAAGCCGTCATGCTCCAAAAGTAAGGATTTGCAGGAATACGGGATAGCTTTTGCCGTGTTAAAAGTACAAATCGGCTGCCAGACGGAAGGTATTTGCATGCGCCTCTACAATGTCAGATAGTTTTTCAGAGTATCCACCTCCCATCGAAACTGCCACCGGAATGCTATTTTCTTTACAGGTTTTCAGTACAAACCTGTCGCGTTTTTTGCATCCCTGACGGGTCAGCTCCAGTCTCCCAAGCTTGTCGGTAGCCAACACATCTACGCCCGACTGATAAAAAATAAAATCTGGTTGTACCTGGTCGATGAGCGCAGGCAAATGCGATTCGAGTATTTTCATATAGGCTGCATCATCAATGCCATCAGGAAGTGCAATATCCAAATCAGACAATTCCTTTTTCAATGGGTAGTTTTTTCCGCCATGTATACTAAAAGTAAAAACCTCTGAATTATTATTGAATATTTTAGCCGTTCCATTGCCCTGGTGCACATCCAGATCAACAACGAGAATCTGTTTGGACAGCTTGTTATTCAAAAGATAAACTGCTGCGACGGCGATATCGTTGAGCAGGCAAAAACCTTCTCCCCGGTCGCGAAAAGCGTGGTGTGTGCCACCCGCCACATTCAGTGCCACACCATATTGCAGCGCATATTTGGCGCAATCAATTGTGCCCTGAAGAATCACCAGTTCCCGCAATACCAGTTGAGCTGAATAGGGGAATCCCATTTTTCTGATCTCTTCTTTTGTCAGCAAACCGTTTTTGAGCTTTAGCCAATAATCTAAATCGTGCACATCTAACAGCTCGGTCTCTTCCAGTGGTTTTGGAGAAAAAAGATTCTGTGCCGAGATCGTGCCTTCATAAAGGAGTTGTTCCGGGATCAGATCGTACTTGATCATTGGAAAGCGATGAGCAGCCGGCAAGGGGATGGTGTAGTGTTCGTTCCAGGCGATTTTAAGCATACCTGTCTTTAACCTTATGATTCAGCTATATGTTATGAAATCAAAAAAGCCCCGATTTGGGGCTTTTCATTGCTTAATTAATGGTTTATTTTACGGAGTCCAGATATTCAATAACCTTGTTGAAAACATTCTGGCCGGTGTAGCCAAACTGTTCATCAAGCACCTTGAACGGGGCGGAATATCCGAAATGGTCCAGGCCTGCAACCTTTCCCTTTGGCCCGACGAGTCCTTGTAATGTAACCGGTAATCCGGCAGTGAGGCCAAACGTGGGCACGGAGCATGGAAGCACAGATTCCTGGTAATCATCTGACTGATTTCGGAACAAACCTTCAGAGGGTGCTGAGACTATACGAATATTCAGGCTTTTTTCGCTTTCAAGTATTTTTGCGCCTTCAACAAGTGTTGAGACTTCAGAGCCGTTTGCTACCAGTATCACGTCAGGCGTACCCTCGCTATCTTTTACAATATATGCGCCTTTTGCTGCCTTTAGTGCATCCTGGTATCTGGTGGATCCGGTCATGGCAGGCACATCGGCAATGTTTTGTCTTGACAGCAAGAGCGCTGTTGGGCTTTCAATATTTTCAAGGGCCAGTTTCCAGCAAATGGTTGTTTCGGTGGCATCGGCGGGCCGCAAAACAATCAGGCTGTTTTTGTGGTCGTGATTTTTAAGTTGCTCAAGCAGCCTGATTTGCGCTTCCTGCTCCACCGGCTGGTGTGTCGGGCCATCTTCGCCGACACGGAAAGCGTCATGCGTCCAGACATACTTAACA
Source organism: uncultured Roseivirgaceae bacterium (assembly GCA_964482185.1). GTDB lineage: Bacteria > Bacteroidota > Bacteroidia > Cytophagales > Cyclobacteriaceae > JAAUQL01. Next base: position 9,078 of record CAYZWN010000016.1, on the reverse strand, counting down.
GGCAATTTCATCAATGCAGCCAAACGCACTGCAGGTTTCATGTAATCGGAGAAAACGAAGAATGTTCCACACACGGGAATGACTCCGCCGTGCAATGCCATGCCATTGGCGATGGCGGCCATAGTCAGCTCGCAAACACCTGCCTGAAGGAATGCCCCGGAAAAATCCCCTTTTTTGAACTGCCTGGTTTTCTTTAAAAATCCATCAGTTTTATCGCTGTTGGAAAGGTCAGCTGAGGCTACGATCATATTTTCGACATGATCTGCAAAGTAGCTTAGCACTGTTGAAGAAGCTGCTCTTGTCGCGGTGTTTGCTTTCTGGACAATCTCCCGGAAATCAATATCCGGAGCTGCGGTGCTTAGGAATTTGCTGAGTTTTGCAGCCAGATCAGGGTGTTCGCTTTCCCATTTTGCCTGTGCGGCTTTTTTCTTTGCAGCAGCTTCCTGTTTTTGCTTTTTAATGTCAGACCAGTAAGCTTCCACATCCCCGAAAACCTGGAATGGATTTTCCGGATCGCCGCCCAGGTTCTGGATAGTTTTAGCAAAAGAAGCGCCTGCCTCACCAAGAGGCATGCCATGGGTAGAGCACTGCCGCTCAAAGTTTTCACCGGCTTCGGTGAGTGCGCCTTTGCCCATAATGGTTTTTCCGATGATCAGAAACGGCTTGTCGCTTTGGCTGTTTGCTTTTTTAAGCGCTGCCCTGATCTCATCCTGATTGTTGCCATCGATGGTCATTACTTCCCAACCCCATGCCTTGTATTTGGCTGCGGTATCTTCATGGGTTACGGCATTGGTTTCTGTGGAAAGTTGGATATCGTTGGAATCATAAAACATAATCAGGTTACCCAGACCAAGATATCCGGCTATTCTGCCGGCGCCTTGCGAGATTTCTTCCTGAATACCGCCATCTGAAATAAAAGCATAGGTTTTGTGTGCCATCCATTCGCCAAAGCGCTCAACCAAAAAACGCTCTGTAATCGCTGCGCCAACAGCCATGGCATGACCCTGTCCGAGCGGGCCGGAGGTATTTTCAATACCCCGCTCTACATCCAATTCAGGGTGCCCGGGGGTCGGGCTGCCCCATTGGCGGAAATTTTTAATATCATCCAGCGAAATGGTGCCTACAAGCGTGAGGATAGAGTACAACATGGGCGACATATGACCGGGATCAAGGAAAAACCGGTCACGGTTTGCCCAGGCCATATCCGATGGATCGAAGTTTAAAAATTCAGCGTATAATGTTTGCACAAAATCCGCTCCGCCCATTGCGCCTCCCGGGTGTCCGGATTTTGCCTTTTCCACCATGGCCGCAGAGAGTATTCTGATGTTGTCGGCTGCTTTTATCGAGATGTTTTGATTCATAATTTTAAATTGTATATGTCAAAAAAAAACTGAGCAAATATAATATTGAAAAGCTTAACAGACGGCTTATGATGGTTTTTTTGTCATTTTAAAAAGTGTGTGCTTTTTAATCAAAATGTAAAAGATAAGTCATCCAATAAGGTTGGAAATTGCTCACACTGAACACAGATGACTACTTTTATGGGTTTTCGGAGGATATTTTTTGGGCTTTTGCTTTGCCTGGCTATGCCGGTATCGGGTCAGGACATTGAATGGGCATCAGAGGTCAGTTTCCAGTTCAATCATTTTTCAGATAATGAGTACAGCGCACAGACAGTAATCGGTCCCCCCGATGCAGCGCCTTATGGTGTAATGAGTAAAAACGCATTCAGACTCAATGCAGAAAGCGGTTATGGCACATTCACACTTACCTATTCTGATCCGATGCATGTAAGTCAGGTAGTGGTTGTGGAAAATTATTTACCCGGAAGGGTTACAAAAGTCATGTTATATGACACGGATGAAACTGCCTACACCGTGTATGAATCTGAGGGATTAGAACTAAAAAACCCATTTAATGTATTGTCAATTGTATTTGAAAAAACGCCTTACCTGGTTGGCAAAGTTGCCGTGCATCTGAATACCTATGTGAAAAAAGGCTGGGCACAGATCGATGCGGTGGGCATTTGTGAAGAACTATTTGACGGAGAAGTTATCCCCGGTGCAAAAACAGAGATTGCATCCGAACCTGAAGAAATTGTTTTTATCGCTGAGAAAGAACGCCTGAGCGACAACATCAACACAAAGTACATGGAGTCGAAACCGGTGATTTCACCGGATGGCACAAGGCTATATTTTGCCAGAAAAAACGCACCCGAGAACATCGGAGGAAAGCGCGATGATCAGGATATTTATGTCTCTGACCTGATAAACGGAGCATGGACTTTTGCCCACAATATTGGCCGGCCGCTCAACGACAAGCTTCCCAATGGTATTTGCTCAGTGAGCCCCGACGGAAACACCATTACGGTAATCAATGCCTACTTCGACGATGGCAATGTGGAAGACGGGGTTTCCGTATCGCGCAAAACGGCTTCTGGATGGAGTTTTCCCAGAAGGCAGATTATTGAAGATTACCACAATCTCAGCGAATACCAGGATTACTTTGTCTCGAATTCCGGCAATGTGCTCATTTCTGCCGTGCAGCGCCGAGACTCCCGCGGCGATCAGGATTTGTGTGTCAGTTTTCGTACAGGAGAAGATTCCTGGTCAAAACCCATCAACATGGGAAAAGTAATCAACACGCCAAAAGTAGAGTTTGCCCCTTTTCTGGCCTCTGACAACAAGACCTTGTACTTTGCCTCGAACGGACACAGGGGATTTGGTGAAAGTGATATTTTTTATTCGCGAAGACTCGATGACACCTGGACCAACTGGTCACCTCCTGAGAATCTCGGTCGAGCCATCAATTCATCAGGATGGGATGGGTACTATACCATTTCAGCCAAAGGAGATTATGCATATTTTGTTTCAACCGCCGGTGCGCTGAACAAGGTAAATTTTAATCCGACCGATGAAGATATCTTTAGAATTTCTCTCTCCAAAGAAGCCAAACCCGATCCTGTTGTACTGGTAAAAGGTAAAGTAATCAATGCAAAAACAAAGCAACCAATACGGGCCGACATCTTTTACGAGAGTTTTTCAGCTAAAAATGATAAAGGCCTGGCTACTTCCGATCCGGTTAACGGGAACTACAAAATTGTGCTCCCCGCGGGAATGAAATACGGTTTTCGCGCTGAGGCGAAGGGCTTTATCGCCATCAGCCAGAACGAGGATTTCAGTACAGTGACGGATTACAGGGAAATAACCAGGGATCTGGAACTCGCTCCCATTCAGGTTGGAGAGACTGTGCAATTGAATAATATTTTCTTCGTGCAAAGCAAGGCGGAAATTATGCCGGATTCTGAACCGGAACTCGAAAGATTAGTAAAGCTGCTTCAGGATAACCCTGCACTGGTCATCGAACTCGGGGGACATACCGACAATCAGGGGTCTTCGTCGGCCAATCTGCAGCTATCAGAATCCAGGGCTATGGCAATTGTGAGCTATCTGGTTGAGCATGGTATAGACAAAAAGCGACTTGAATTCAAAGGATATGGTGGAACAAAACCAATCGCGAGCAATGCCAATGCCGAGAGCCGCCAGAAAAACAGAAGGGTGGAGATTAAAATTCTGAGAATGTGATGATTAAATCCTGGTTAAGGGACTATTTTTCCATTCTAAAGTCGATGGTAATTATCAGCGCTGTCTTGCTTCAAAAACTTGATCCGGAAGGTTTGATTGAAAAATATTTGGCCGTTTTTGATAATAATTAAAGGCTAAAAAAAGTACAGAAATACGTCTTTTGATAAAAAATACAACGTTTTTCATAAAAGGCCGGGCACATTTCCTGCTTACACAGTCTGCAATAAAAAGCAATTAAGTATTATACAACTTGATTAATATATTTTTTATATTAATTTTGTGCTAAACATGTTGTTTAATACTGATAGTATAAATGTCAATGCGCTCCATAAAAACTGAATTGCTGACAGCCTGGGAAGAATCCTATAAAAAAGGGCAACTGACCTTATGGATATTTCTTGCACTTATCGATGGCAATAAGTATATGAGCGAGATAAAATCATTCATCCTGGAGTTCTCGGAAAACTCAATACACTGCGAAGACCAAAGTCTTTACCGTGCACTCAGGAAGTTTGAACATTTAAAAATGATAGACTCAGAGCCGGGAAAGGGCAATAAAGGTCCGGACAGGAAATACTACAGAATGACGAGCCTTGGAATTGAAATCTTCAATGAATTTACAAACAGGAATATCAAACTTTTCTACAACAAGAAACTCGCCAAATTAATGAACATTAAAACTGAATAATCATGAAAATCATTACAAGACAACTCGCCTGGTTTGCAGTGCTTTTTTCCGTGTACACGATACTATTTCGTTTATTGCTGAGCACGGCCCTGGAGCAGGAAACCTACAGAATCATTTGGCTTTATGCCATCCTTTATTTTGTGATAATTTTTGTAACGGCATGGAATCTTGGTAAAGTTGATAGTATGAAAAAGCTATTTTTTGATGCCGGGTTGCGGTTTCACGTGACCAACTATTTGTGTTTTGGTCTGATTTCGGAACTCTGGTTTATTCTTGGTTTAAATTCCAGCAAAGAATCCATAACATCGGTTCACTTCACGCTCATTTTCTGGGGACTCGGTGTAATCCTTCATTTTATAATTTATTTAATTTTGCGAAAGCAAACGATCAGGGGAATATTAAAATCAGAAATTTTCGATTAAGCAGGGCCTCCATGGAACCCCTTCTAATTAAAAGCAGAAATAACCACTTCAATTTGAGCTTATAAAATCATTGATATAGTCATCATAAAGTTCCTGAAGTTTTAATGCGGTGTTGCCGGGTTTTCCATTGCCAATCACCACCTCATCTACCTGAACCACCGGCGTCACCTTTTTGGTAGTGCCGGTTATAAATGCCTCACCGGCATTTTTCAATTCATTCATAAAGATATCCCGCTCCTCTACCACGAAATGCCGGCTTGCCACATGCAAAACATGCTTTCTGTTTACACCTTTCAGGATACCATCTCCTGCAGTTGCAATCCGCCCATGCTGATCAACAATAAAAAAATTGCTCCTGGTCAGCTCTGAAATTTTCCCTCCCCAGTGGTAAAGCAAATCAGTTGCTCCCCGCTCATACACCTCCGGAAGTTTGTATATACCCACGAGGTAATTGATGGTCTTGACCTCAGGGATATCCCGCAGGTATTCGTGGCTTATGAGCTTGATGCCGTTACTAAAATGCTCCTGAGGCAGCGGGTTTATCGGTTCATTCAGCGCGAAGAGTGTCGGTTTGCCAATGGCATAGCCATTTGGCGATTCACCTCCGGTAAGCACGATTCTGATTCCGGAATCAGATATATTATTTGTTTCAATCAGTTCGAAGATCAGTGCGCGGAGTACTTCTCTGCTTACCGGCACATTAAGTCGAAGCCTTGAAGCGCTGAAAAAAAACCGGTCTAAGTGATCTTCCAGGAAGAGCGGCTTCAGACCGACCAATCTGAAAAAATCAAATATGCCGTATGCTCTGAGCAGGGCAAGATCTGTGACATGAATCAAAGCTCTTTCCTGATCGATGATTGAGTCATTTAAAATGCATTTCATACAATAATCGTTTGTGAAATATTTAAATCCGGATAAATGGAAATTACCTAAACAGGGGCGCTCTAAGCTATCCCCGGAAATTTTAAAACTAAGCATTATTAGCCATAAAGTTTCATGATCAAGGCATGCAAACGTTGAAAATAACCATGGAGGAATGGCAATGACTTCAATTAAAGCTAACTTGCTGAAAGCCGAAAAGGGTATTGCAATGAACCAGATAAGGTCTGCCGCCATTCTCAACACAGACTGAACATCATTACCGCTTAAATGATAAACAGACCGCAAGAGGACAAGTCATTTCAATATGTCATGATTTACTTTCATAAATCAATCATATAACTCTATTTTTGCGCAGAACAAAAACCTAAATCAATGACAGCAGCAATCGTAATAGTAGTAATTCTTGTAATACTGGTTTTCTACATTATCAGTATCTACAATAGCCTGGTTAAGCTCCGCATCCGGAGGGAAAACGCCTTCGCAGACATCGATGTGCAACTAAAGCAGCGGCACGATCTCATTCCCCAACTGGTGAATACCGTGAAAGGCTACATGAAGCATGAAGAGGGGGTTCTGACCAAGGTTACCGAAGCGCGCTCCAAGGCCATGGGCGCCACTGGTATTGATAGCAAGATTGCGGCCGAGCAACAACTGTCATCGGCCATGGCGGGCTTGCGCATTCAACTGGAAGCCTATCCCGACCTGAAGGCAAATACCAATTTTATGCAACTGCAAACGGAAATATCCGACGTTGAAAACAAACTGGCAGCGGTGCGCAGGTTCTTCAATTCGGCAACAAAAGAATTGAATACGGCAGTGCAGGTTTTTCCAAATGTTCTTTTAGCCGGGATGTTTGGTTTTAAAACCGAACCAATGTTTGAGCTCGGAGATGATCGTGCAACAGTAGAAAAAGCGCCGGACATCAATTTCAATTAATCTATGGCAAAATATGTAGGAATACAAAAGCAGATCAGCCGCAACAACCGAATGTCTGTTTTTTACCTTATTGCTTTTCCTTTGCTCGTTCTCGGTGCAACCTATGCCTTTTTGTTTTTAACAAGCGGCGATGAGTACAGCGGTCCAAACATGGCGATGGTAAATACTAGTTTTGTCGGTGTAGCGCCATTCGTCACAACCTTTGTGCTCATCTGGTTTTTGATCGCCTATACGTTTCATACGAAAATCATTGATTCGGCAACAGGCGCAAGGCCATTGCAACGCAAGGAAAACCTTCGTGTATATAATCTCGTGGAAAATTTGTGCATGACCGAGGGTATGACCATGCCCAAAGTGCGCATTATTGAAGATCGGGCGCTGAATGCTTTTGCGAGTGGATTGTCAGAAAAGAGTTATACCGTAACATTAACGCGTGGCATCATTGACGAACTGAACAACGAGGAACTTGAAGGTGTCATCGCCCATGAGTTGATGCACATCCGAAACCGCGATGTTCGACTACTGGTAATTACCATCATTTTTGTAGGTATCTTTTCTTTTGCCGTACAAATTCTTTTCAGAAATATCCTCTTTGGCCATATGGGCCGCAATAAGAGGGATAACAGGGGTGCTATCATCGCATTGATTATTGCCGTGGCGGCGTATTTTCTGGCACTATTGTTCAGGTTTGGATTATCGCGCAAGCGGGAATACATGGCTGATGCCGGCGCAGCCGAGATGACGCGCAATCCCCGCGCACTGGCTTCAGCTTTGAGGAAGATATCCACTAACTACGAGGTAAAAAGTGTAAAAGGTGATGACGTTAAAGAAATGTTTATTCAAAACCATCCGGATAAATCTTCAGGCTTCATGGGCGGGTTGGAAGGGCTGTTTGCTACACACCCGCCTATCGAGAAACGCATCAAAATGCTCGAAGGGTTTTAATATATACTTCATCGGTGGCCTGCCGCTGTATTTCCATTGAACTCCTTATGAATCTTGCAAAGACACCAGATCTCTTTGGCAAATGCAATCGAATAAACTACGATAAGAGATGTTTACCTTAATGCCGGCAAATGGGAGGCGGAAACTTTTTTCTGTACCATACCAGAAAAGGGAATGCGTAACTGCCGGATTTGGGTTGCAAATCTGCGTGGCCTGGTGGTGATTACCTGGTCTCACCTGATGATGATCATTGAGTGCATTAGCGAGAAAATCAGTCTTTTTTGGGTGAAAACGTAGTCTTAGGTCGAATAAAAGGCTGTTTTTGCAACTTGTAATCAAGCTGCAAGATCGGAATAGGAGGCAGGAATCTGCTGATGAAAAACCTGAAGCTGGGACTTCAGTCTTGTAGGAGCTTCTTTAATACTTCGACATACTTTTCCATGATCGTATCGTTCTTAATTTCGTTTCGATCATACTTTTCAAAGTAGTCCAGTCCGCGTATGCTTGTAAACCTTGCCCGCCCACGGCTGCGCTTTTCCAGAAATTCCTCGTAACTCTTAATTGCATAGTGGTTGACCCGGATTTGACTGGTAGCAGGTGGACGGGTCCAGAATGATTCCTTTACCCTCTTTCCATCTGCATCAACATATTGACCTAGTAATACCGACCTGTGGGCAGAAAAGATTCCCAATATCCGTCTCGGATTTACGATCGATTTCACATGATGATTCAGCGGATCATCCGGCAAAGAATGGTCGCGGAACCGGTCAATCACAAACCCATTTGTACGTGTTTGTGCACCACCGCTGCCATAAACGATCCAGTTGATCTGAACACCGGTAAATTTACCTAAGCTTTGCAGGTATTCCGGTATAGTGTTATGTTTCAACGGAACAATAAATTCATCAATATCTAAAAATGCTATGTACCGGGCATCTCGCTTATGTTTTCTGACACAATCCTTGTATGCCTTTAACTGCATTTTTATCCCCGGAAAGAAAGTGTATTCAACCAAGTCTTTCTCAATATATGATTGCAATACACCCTTGGTGTTATCTGTACTTTCATTATCGTAAATGTAAAACTTCTCTACGCCCAGCATTTTGTGGTACTCAATCCATTCCTGCAAATAGCGACCTTCGTTTTTTGCGATGGCACACATTGCCAGATAAAACGGATATTTCTTTTTTCTCATTGAGATGCATTTACTGGTAATTCATAAAATTACAACCAATCAATACTAATTCTCTGCATTTTTTTGACAAAACCCAAACGCACATTCATTTAATAGACAATGAATCATAGAATTCTTCATTCTCCGGACCTGATCCCGGGTCTGTTTGCTAATTGAAAAATCATTTCAGACAACAGGCAGGCTCCGGCTTGCTGAATCCTGTTCAGCAGGAGCGGGGCTGTGGAGATGGCTCCTTTTTGTCTGGTTCTCAATTCCTGCCGAACTGTCATTCAGGAGGCAACATGCGCCATTTTACCACAAGCTACGCTTCAACTGCCTATGGCAGTCTTGGTAAACTTGTGTGAGACAGGGTTAAATATGCCGGATAAGGCATCAACTGGCCGATTCCACCCCTTCGATAATTTTCTCCACTACTTCAGGGTCTAA
>CAYZWN010000015.1:0-42426 GCA_964482185.1 uncultured Roseivirgaceae bacterium | reverse complement strand
GTACCATGCAAAAAAAGTGATGATTGCGAGAATAATCAGGGTGTTGATGTAAAGTAAATACCTTGATTCTGTAAACAGGATATTGAGCGCCCAGATACCGAAAGTTATCCAGATCAGCATTTCTGCCAGCGGAAAATATCTCAGTAAAAAACCCAGGACCGGATGAGAGAATTTGATTCCCGAAGCCAACTTTCTCACCAGATAATTCAGCACCAGGAGTGTAAATGCCAGGAATAGAAGCGTAATGAAGGTCATAGCAATTCCTTTTGTTTGAGCATTTTTACAACATAGGGTTCGATAAATGGATTGATCACGAAAACACCTTCCGCCTTTTCCTGAAGTAGTGCATTGAGCCGAAGTGGTATCAGTACCTGCTCAATTTGTTCTTGTGATTGAGCAAACACCCGACAGAGTTTAGGGATGTCCATACGTTTGTGCAGCGCAATCTGATTCAGCATAATCAACGACTGCTCATTCATTTCCTCCAATGCCTCAGAATCTGGTGTATCCGGGTAATCCATGAATATTTCCTCATTTTTGTATTGTGTAATGTTGCTCAACCAGGTGTTGAGCGTGACACCCGGGTTGCCTTTTGTGCAATCAAAATACCTTGAAAACAGCTTGGCGAGTTTGAGTTGAGATAAATTTTCTTCCGGTCTGTTTTCCAGGACGAATGAAAGTCCACTGGATTGATGGCGTTTCATTATGAGCGATTTAAGTTCTTCCGAATCAAAGGCCTGGCAATGAATGGCGCCAATCAGTAGTCCCTGAATATTTAATATCCTGTTGATGTGTTCATATGCGAAAATATTCATATTGATCACAAAAAGATACGATTGTCCGTATCGGTTTATGTCAAGCATGATCTCTTTGATAAGTTCCAGACCTTTTGGTGTCCGCTCCCACCAAAGCTCCATGTCGTGCAATACGATCACACTTCCAAACTGCAGGGTATTGTAAATCTCATCTTTTTTGCGCGCGACACCGGTCACTTTTGCGAGCTCGCGCTCGAATATTTTTTTACTCACAGAGCCCTCTATCGGCGGAAACATATGGAAGACCTGATTACTTCGGAATCTTTTTCTCAATACGTATTGGCAGAGATTTGTTTTGCCGCAATTGCGTTCGCCTGTAACAAGAATTGCTCCCTTAACGCCCGCCTCGTACCGGTCGATGGCTTTGTTGAAGGCCGTCTCTTCGCTCTTCATTTCCACCCAAAACTCATCAGAAATATTTGAGCGTCCACTAAACAGACTTCTGTAATAGTGGGGCAAAGCATTCATGACTTTCGGCGATGGAGATAGTGCCTCTACAATATCAAGTATTTTTTCATTCTGCGATTTCAACGTCTCCTGAACGGTGAATTTTTTCGCCAGCAGAAGGCCTTCGCTTTTCGAGTACCAGATTCTGGCCAACTGCTGCATCAGACGCGTGTTGAGTGCCCTGGTTCTGTATCCGAGTACGTCCATGATGCGCCTGCTTTGATAATCGCGCAATTGCGATGAAAACGCCCTGGTACTTTCAATGATTTTATATGATGTCAATGGTTCGAATGCTTCATCAAGGGCCGTTTCAAGCTGCTGGACAATATCATTATACAGTTTTTGAATTTCATCCAGGCAGTCATTGAGCAAGTCGGTAATATCATTAATGATATTTTCGGTTTCCATGCCGGTGAGGATGTTGTCCGGATCTACATTGTCGATACTGAAACGCGTCAGGTTCATTTGATCGGCAATTTCGTGCATTATACGCCCGATGGCATCTTCTGTTTTATCGAGCCTGTCGGCCACCTGCCCCAAGAACCGGGATTCGAAAAAGTGTCTGGTGATTTTTGAAACAGGTACGGTAACAGCCTCCACACTGCCCAGCCTGGATTCATCTTCGTATGGAAGAGAAATTTCTTTAGGCAGGGCATCGATCAGTTTCATTACTTCCTGATTGAGCCTGTTGATCTCCTTGAAAACCTTTATGCTGTTTTCTCCGCTGAATGTCAGTTTGATTTCCCGCACCGATTCCAGGTCGGAGCGATTCGCTTCAATTTTGCCGAGCAATTGCTTGATGCTTCTGGCCAGATTTTGATAAAAACCAACCCGTATATCCGATTTGTAGTCATCAACCAATTTCAATACCCTGCTTTTAAAAGACGTCATGATCACATCTGCTTCCACCTTGTTGTAATAAAGCACGGCTTTTTCATGCCAGTTGTCAGGAAACTGAGCAATCTGCTTTTTCGCCTTTTTAGCCAGTTTCCCATATTTCCTGGTTTTATTTACGATTCTGTTCACATTGATTTCTTCCATATTGTAGCCCATATTCACAATGTCGCGGCGGAAGGAAGCCAGAAGCGCGTTCAGAAATTGACTTTTTTCATCGATAAGCAGATTTTCGATCTCGTCGAGGCTTTTTATTAATACTTCTGAAGCAGATTCAATTTGAGATTCTGTCAGACTTTTATTCAGATAATTATTCCCTGTTTGATCAATAAAATCATCAACCGCGCTGATTTTTTGCTTTAAGCTGTGTAGAAATTTGTATGACCAAATCTCAAATTCGGAAAGCAAATTGTTGAGCGCCAGGGTTTGCCTGTTATAAATGTGATTTGCAGCGAGTTTTCTGTATTCGACATACACAGGGATCGTCTTTTTTGCAAACGGGTGATAAATACGTTTTATCAGCTTATCTCTTTTCAGCGGGTATGGGTCATCTTTTTTTATGATAAAGCTGGCCTTGTGGTGCTCAATTCTGTACCTGTTCGAAAGGGCAGTTACCCTTTCGTGAAGCTCGTTCAGGTACCAGGTGATGCCTTTCTCAAGCAGATGCTTGAGTTCTCTGAATTTATAGGCTTGCTTCTTTTCAAAAAGGGTGGTAATCTGGTAATAAAACTCATTTTTAATTTTGAAATAGGCCTTATTGCGCCTGAACCTGTCTTCAATTTCATTGGATTTTATGAAGCTCTGAGAAATGCTTTCAATCGAATCCCGCAAATGATGAATCCATTCGGTTGCGTCAAGAAAATGCTGAAGCATGGTTTTTTCAAAGAATTTATTCACCACTTCAGTCGTGTCCTGATCGATCCGGTTGATCTCTTCTGCGATGACCGGATACATGAATTGTGGAATAGGTACCAGATCGTGCTTCTCATCTTTTTTAATCACCGATTTTCTATCCTCCAATTCCAGGTCAAACACATCGAATTGATCCGATGCATTGATCAGCAGGGTAGAACCCAGGGAAGGCAGCAGCTTGTTTACCTCATTAACAAAAGCATCCATATTCTCATAGCGCTGGTTGGGAAGGCCAATTATGGTGAGGTCTGCCGTTGATGACTCCCTGCCAATCAGTTCAAAGATGGGTAGCTTATCGATGGAATTGTTTACCAGCTTTATTTCAACGGCAATTCTGAACTGATAAATGATCCGCTCCAGGGTGTTGTAAACCCTTTCCATGAGCAGGCTGTTATTGATCGGCACAAACAGTCTGATAGTAACCGATTTCCATTGTTTTGCTGAGGTGAGATGCCTTAAAATTGTAAAGGCAAATGAGAGATTGCTGCCATAGCCGCTCCACCAGATATCAATCTGATTGAAACTGCCAAAGTCCCGCTTTTCGTTGTAATTCAGAAAGACCGAATTGAGTTTGTTCTTTCTGAAGCTGCCGATCAGTTGTCCAAATTCTTCCAGCCTGCCGGGATTTTTTGTCCAGCCCATCAGTATTGTGTTGGGTTTAATACCCGAAAACCCATAGATTCTGGAGATTTCATCAATTCCCTGGTAAGGGTCTCTGACGCTGTATTGCAAATTAAAAAAATTGCCTGGCGACTCTTCTTCTTTAATATCTTCAACCCGGGCAAGTACGGCTGAGTGTTGATCTGAGACCTTAAGCTCGAATGCGGTGATTACCCCAAGCTTGCCTGCAAGGTTTTTCCCGATTTGGAGCAAGTGTGGGCGACTGTGTGGTGAGCCCAAAAACAGTAGAATGTTTGGCCTCCAGTTTCTGTGATGGATGGTTTTGGAGTTCAGGTATTCCAAACCGGATTTAACCAGCGATGCCCATACACCACTCCATGTATCCCCTCCCTGTAGCGCCAGCTCTTTTCGTTTCAGAAATAAGAAAATTGCAGCCATAAGGATCGTGGCACCAACGGTAGCGCCAAAATCAAGTTTGATCATAACGATAAAACACGCGGCAGCGCCAACCAGGCTCACCCAAACCGGTGTTCTGAAAGTTGGCCGGAAATCGGCGCTCGACCAGCGCTCAAAAGCACAACTGAGATTCAGAAAACCATAAGTTGTAATAAAGAAAATCGAAACAATTCGCGCGATCAGGTCGAGTTCACCGATAAGTATGCCGGCTTCGGCAATCAGGAAAGTGAGCAGGAGCGCGTTTCTTGGCTCGTTGGTTTTGCCGGCACCCTTACTGAAAAACCTGGGTGCAATCCGGTCTGCCGCTGCGGCCTGCATGATGCGTGGCGCCCCCAGGATGCTTCCTAATGCCGAAGAAAGGGTAGCGCCCCAAATACCGGCAATGACCAGCTGAGGCACAAGAGATATTTTCAGGAAAACGGCATTGTCAGTCGCCAGTATATCCCGATCAACGGTGAAGCCGAGAAAAAGCGTGAGCCCGATATAAACCAAAAAACCGACAATGATTGCGGAAATACTTCCTATGGGTATCGACTTCTTTGGATCTCTCAGGTCTCCCGACATGCTCACACCTGCTTCGAATCCCGTGACAGCGGGAAAAAATATACCAAAAAGCACCATCAGATCAATGTTATCCATCATCTTGCCAAGCAATGGCACTTCTGTTGTGTGGTTATGATTGCCGAATAAGACTGACAGCAGCGATAAGGCAATGGCTGCCATGATGAAATATTGGGTCTTGATGGCGAGTGAAGTGCTGATAAATGTAATGATGGTAACAACCAGCAGAATGGAAGAGCCTGCTATTTGAATGTTGGTTTTGCTCAGTTCAAAACCCCAGTAGGAGAGGAAACTTTCCGAAAAACCAATGAGATAAAGGCTGACACTAAATGAAAGACCTACAAACAGCGCCAGACCCAGTGTGCCGCCAATTGGCAAGCCAAGGCTTCGCGAAATCATGAAGTAGGTGCCACCTGCCTCCACTTTTTTGTCTGTGGCGATGGAAGAAACACTCAAACCGGTTGTCAAGGATATGATATGAGCAACGACGATGATTCCGATGGTTGCCAATATTCCCGCCTGCCCGACGATTACCGGTAAGCGCAAATACATAATTACGCCGAGAATGGTCAGGATAGATGGTACAAAAACTCCACCGAAGGTTCCGAATTTGTTTTGCTGCGCCATAGTCTAATATCGTGCTTTAATCAAACGGAAAAAATTCATGAGCGCTATTTTTTGATAATTCACCGGCAAGGTCGCCCTCATCAACTCCGAATGCACGGATAAAACAAATATATTCCATTCAATTTTGTCTTATTGAAGCGCGGAAAATTTAAGAAAAGCTTAAAAACGAGTTTTGGAAGTGGTCAGAATTCCTTCTTTTGGCTATTAAGAACCCATTTTCCCAGCCTTGGTTCGTGTCCCCACCCGCCTTGGTTCGTGTCCCCACGAACCAACTAAGATGGATTCTTTAATCTTCGATGCGCCCATGACGGACTACTTTATAATTTTCCCAGAATGCCGGATCAGGCTCTACCTGCTCTTCCAGCCCTTTGTCGCCGTTAATCCTTTCGTCTTTAGGAATTTCAAATACATTTTCCAGATCGAAGCTATTATTGATCAGGGCAACCTCGATATAGAATTCGCTCCGGTCATTTTTCTTGAATGTCTTTTTCTTGGTAAGACGCGTACCGCCTTCCATGGAAAAGTCGCTGGGATACCAAAGATCACCAATGCGCTTGTATTGAAGTCGCGCATGAATTTCGGGATTGGTGATGCCAAAACCGAGTAGGAAAATAACCGGCCTGGCTACCCCGGGTATCACAACCTCACCGTCTAATTCAATCGAAATGATGGCATCGCTTCTTAGCGATATAAACACATTACCCGATTGCCGCATGTGTTCATAAACACCCCTGCTCTCAAAACCAATTATGATGATATCTTCTCCCTGGTATTTTGTATAACCTTCAATAAAATACCTGTACTTTTTTTTGTGCCGGATATCCAGAAAACTCGCTGTGTCGCGCAGCGGATCGGCTCGCAGTACAGTTTTCGGGCCGGCAAATGTCGCTGACATGATTTGCTCATCTATCGATTTCTGATTTTGCGGCTCTTCACCTTTTTTTATTGACGTTTTCGCCGCTTTCGCCTGTTTCTTTTCAATCTTATCGCGCATAAACTGCAGCTGCCCCAGATCGTCACCGCGTCTGGCTTTGAGCACTTTTGCCTGCGTTTTATTATCCGCACCGTAAGCCGGGTTGTAGGTCTCGACCACGGCCTCCGTGAATTTGAGATATACGCCATTTTCCATGGCATATTCACTGTAATAGCCCTGGCTCATAAATGGTTTTTGGGGATAATTTTGTGGGATTTTCTGCATAGCATTCCAGATGTAATCCCACGGTTCCCATGGCCTTACTTCAACCTCTTTGAGTGTGAATGTATCTTCATAGAGCTGTATTTGAACTTTTGATTGAATTGTTTTCAATGATATGGACTGGCTTGTATAGCCCATATAAGAAATGACCAGTGTCGAATCCGAATACCCGCCGGGAACGGAAAGAACAAATCTGCCTTCTGAATTGGAGGCTGTGCCAATAAATGTGTTTTGTATTCCGATGGTAGCAAATGGCAAAGGCTGGTTTGACTCCGCATCGATTATGATGCCCTCAACAATGCGTTCCTGGGCAGACAGGCGCAAACCGGCTAAAAGTAAAATGACAAGAAGTATTCGGGCTTGTATGGATTTTATCATGAAGTTCATTACGCCAAGATGCAAATTTTGGTTTTATGGTTGCAATGAAGATTGTTTAAATCTCAATAACATTACCTGGCTGGTGAAAGGTGTTGTTGTTTTGGGAGCAGAAGCGTATTTTTCCGTACCCAATAAGCCAGGTCTGGTTGATCATTTACCCCGTATTTGGTGTATTTATACCAAAGTATTGCCAATGCGCCCGGTAGGTAAATCCATTGAGATATATTTGCTTTCTGGACTCATTGTTTTTTTAAGTGAAACGATATTGATTCCATGGTTTCCCGAATGACTTATATTATTTTGCAACAATAAATAAAACGCCATGATGGTAAGAAAATTATTAATCTTTTTACTTGTGCTGATCCTATTTTCAGCCTGCAACAACATGCCTTCCTATGATCCTGAAAGATCTTACAAGAGCATTGAAAAATCACTTTCCACCAGGTTGATGCTCGCGGAGGACAGCACCGTAATTGATCTGGATGAAGGACATTTTATTTTTAAGAACAGCCTGATACTTGATGGTAAAAAGCATATCACCATCAGGGGTAAAGGCATGGATCAGACCGTACTTTCATTTAAAATCCAGGAGTCTGGTGCAGAGGGGCTCCGCATTGCAAACTGTGAAAACATAACCCTGGAAAATTTCGCTATCGAAGATGCAGCCGGCGATAATATTAAAGTAAGCGATACCCGGGGCATTACCTTTCGCAACATCAGGTCGGCATGGACCGGCAAAGTATCGAAAGATAATGGTGCCTATGGTTTGTACCCGGTATTGTGCCGCGATGTACTCATCGAAGGTTGCGAGGTTTTTGGCGCAAGTGATGCCGGTATTTATGTCGGGCAATCCGTGAACGTCGAGATCAGGAACAACAAGGCATACTGGAATGTGGCAGGCATTGAGAGTGAAAATTCTGAAAATGTGATCATCGAAGGAAACCAGGCTTATAACAACACGGGAGGAATTTTGATATTCGACCTGCCGGGATTAACGATGAACGGAGGAAACATCAAGGCTTTTAACAATCAGGTTTACGATAACAATCTCATCAATTTTGCTCCTCCCGGCAACATCGTTGGTGTTGTGCCGCCCGGAACCGGCTTTCTGGTGCTGGCCACAAGAGGCGTGGAAATATACAACAATGAGGTCAGGGACAACAAGACCATCGGCGCCGGAATCATTTCATACGATCTCGTCGTGGCGATGCGCGATGGTAAACAAGACGACAATCAACAGACTACCGGTGTTCAGGGCGTAAATCAGAATTACAGGCAAGACACCAAATATGATCCTTACCCGGGTGATATATTCCTACACAGTAATCACTTTTCCAACCGGCACCTTCTTCCAAATCTGGGGGTGGATATCGGTAAGATAATGTTTTTCAAGTTTGGCTTTAAATTGCCAATGATTGTCTGGGATGGCATACAAGCGCCAGACTATGAGCAGGACGGGACAGTCAATCAAAAATACAGAATATGTATTGATGAATCGGAAGGCACAAAGGTGGCAAATATGGATGCAGGCAATGATTTTGAAAATATTTCAGTGGATGCCAATGATTTTAAATGTGCGATTTGATATGAGCAAGTGGATAATATTTATTACCATGCTGGCGCTGGCAGGATGTGAAACCTCTGAAAAGAGCAAGGGAGTTGTGTATGAGGAAGAGGAGATCGGAGATATACATCAGGGTCTGGAAAGTCTGGGAAAGTTAAGGTTGTCTGAATATGGTTTTTTTAAGTCTCCTTTAAGCGAGCTCATACCAGCTGAACATGTATTTCCTTATGAAATGAATACCCCCTTATTCACAGACTATGCCCAGAAAAAACGGTTTATATTTATTCCGGAAGGAACAACAACAGCATATCATGATACGGAAGCATTGGAATTCCCGACAGGTACAGTGTTAATAAAAAACTTTTATTACGATGAAGCCCAGTTGAATGGGGAAAGCAGAATCATTGAAACCAGATTATTGATTCATGAAGAAAGCGGCTGGAAGGCCCTGCCGTATATATGGAATGAGGAGCAAACGGATGCATTTCTTGAAATAACCGGTGGAGAGCGGCTGGTTTCACTAACCGGTAAAGGCACATTTTCGTATGCCGTTCCGAACATGGCACAATGTAAAAGTTGCCATGAATACGAGGGCGCCATTGCTCCGATTGGTCCCACGGCGCGTCAATTGAATAAAAGTGTAAATGGCAATAATCAGCTCAAAATGCTTGAAGAGGCGGGCGCCTTGTCCGGATTACCGGACTTCTCCACAATCAAAAAATTGGCTGATTGGGATGATGATCAATCCGGATCGCTGGATGAACGGGCCCGGGCATATCTTGAGATTAATTGCGGGCATTGCCACAGACCGGAAGGGCCGGGCAAAAACTCCGGGCTTGATCTGACACTGTTTTCCAAATCGGATCATGCTTTGGGAATTTATAAATCACCTGTTGCTGCTGGTGCGGGATCAGGAGGGTTTCAATATGACATCGTCCCGGGAAATCCGGACGCATCCATTTTGCTCTTTCGTATGAAATCCGAAGATCCGGGCATAATGATGCCCGAACTTGGCAGAAAACTCGTGCACAGCGAAGGCGTGGCTCTGATAAAGCAATGGATCAGCTCGATGAATTAGCAGTCCATTTTTATCAGGCCGGATTTGGAGGTATTGTGCCTGGTTTACCTTCAGTCATGTTGTTGTAAAACCGCTGGGTTGGGTAAGCAAAATTAATGTCTTTACACTGAGCAAATGCAATCAGTATGTTTTCCCAGATAACCTGACTGGTACCCCGCCGCTTTCTCGGATCACACAAAAAGCGCATGGTAAGCATCACCCCAGAATCTTTTACGCTTGTATAAACGATTGGCGACAGGTTTCTGTAAAAGATCATATATTTCTCACTGGCTTGCTTAATCTTTTTTTCTGCGGCTTTAGAAATATGCTCCGCGTTTTCACTAACAATGTTTGTCAGAATATCCTTTGCTTTTTTCCAGTCACTTTCAAAGGTTACCATTATGCCTATTTCGTGCCATATATAGTTAAACCCGCTGGTATAATTTGCCTGGGCTTCAGTAAATACTTTTGCATTGGGAATGTGCATCATCCTGCCTGTACTTTGGTCTGCATCTACCCAGTTGCCGATTTCGATGATGGTAAACTGAAAAATACGCACATCAATCACATCTCCGGCGTGGTTGCCGATCTGGATGCGGTCGCCTACAATAAAAGGTTTCCTCCAAAGAATAAACAACCATCCGGCAAGGTTGGTCAGCGGGTCTTTCAGTGCAATGGCGATACCGGCAGATAGCAAACCAAAAAAAGTAAGCAGCGATTTGAACTCCTCGATCCAGATGGATAATATCACAAAAAGTCCAAAGGAAAAAGAGATGTAATCCAGTGTTTTCCGCCATCGATAACGCAGGAAAACATCTTCAGTCCTTTTAACTATGATACGACCGATAATCTTGTTGAGGATCGTAAAAACGATTATTACGAGCAGCGTGTTTGCCAAACTTGAAGCAACGGTCGGGTTAAGTCCTGTTGCTTCTTCTACCCACAGATATAGCTTTTCCAAATATATTACTGGTTATTGCCCCAAAAATGTGCTAAGCCAATTGGCGCTGATGTAAATCTATTTTTTCAATTGATTTAAATTGAAAGTCACGACCGGTTTTTTGGAGAAATTGACCACATCCTCAGCGATGCTGTGTTCAAACAATCGGGAAAATCCGGATCGTCCGTGGGTAGCCATCATCACCATATCCATTTTATGGTCTTCCGTAAACCAGACGATGCCTTCTTCTTCGTGTTGATGACAATAGATGTGAATTTTGTGATTGTCCAACTGGTTCACTTCTGCGAATTTCTTCAGATTAGCGAGTACTTCCCGCTCATTTCTGAAATTCCCGGGCGTATTGATAAATACCAGGTGTAGCTCTGCGTCGAACAGGTTTCTGATGCTATTGATGATTCTGATATACCCCGGCTGTTCTTCCCTAAAATCAGATGCAAAAACTATACTTTTAATGCCATTCAATTTTATCGGTTTACGGAGTGTTAGTACAGGGCAACTGGCATGCCGGACTACTTTTTCTGCGGTAGAACCAATGAGACTTTCTTCCCAGTCGTTCACTCCCGTGGTGCCCATGATGATAAAATCCGCATCTGATTCAGTGATTTCTTCTTCTATTGCATGATAAGGCGTACCGAGCATTATTTTATCCACCATATCCACATTGGCGTAAGCCGGGTCAATTACGAGTTCGTTCATTAGCCTGCGGCGCTTTTTATACAATTCAATAAAGTAAATGTCATCCATCTCGATACCGGTGGAGAGTGAACCCATCGTGTTCAGTGTTGAACTTCCTAAGAATGTAGTTTGCTTTTTCGAGTACTCAAGTACATTCATTACTACAATTTTGGCTCCTGTTTTGGCTCCTATTTCACAAGCAAGGTCAAGGGCGTTCAGGGATTGCTCTGAAAAGTCTGTCGGAACGATTATTTTTTTCATGATAAATAAGTTTTTTAAGCGGACTGCAAAAGTGCAATTCCACTGATCCGTTTTTTTAAGAAAAATATGCAATTATCAACTGCTTTGCAATTTTGCCGGATTGGTCACAGGCAACTGTACGGGTATGTTATTATTTCATAATTAAAAAAATGGATAGCATAAAATATAATATTTGTAACAATGCGAATGGTTATTTAAAAAATCAGAACAGTTGCAGGAGAGTTTTTGAAAAAGCTTATAATTATTTTTACCTTGTTGGGCAGTAAAATTTCTTATAAAATCCATATTTATTCAGGATTCTTATGTCAAAAAATCATCATAAAATATTGAGGGAGCCTCTTTGGTACAAAGACGCCGTTATTTACGAATTGCATATCAAAGCCTTTATGGACAAAAACAATGACGGTATTGGAGATTTTGAAGGGCTCTTTGACAAGCTCGATTATCTGGAGAACCTCGGCGTTACAACCATTTGGCTTTTGCCATTTTATCCTTCACCACAGTACGATGATGGTTACGACATTGCAGATTACACAACCATTAATCCGGCATATGGAGATATTGGTGATTTTAAAAGGTTTTTGCGTGAAGCACACAAACGAAATTTGAAAGTAATCATTGAGCTGGTCATGAATCATACCTCAGACCAGCATGAATGGTTTCAGAGGGCCAGGCAAGCCCCAAAAGATTCTTCGGAGCGCGCTTTTTATGTATGGTCTGATGATCCGCAAAAATACAAAGACGCACGAATCATCTTTACTGATTACGAAGCCTCCAACTGGACATGGGACCCGGTGGCAGAGCAATACTATTGGCATCGCTTTTTCCACCACCAGCCCGATCTCAACTACAACAATCCTGCCGTGCAAAAGGAAATGTTCAGGGTGATGGACTACTGGCTCAACATGGGCGTGGACGGATTCCGGCTCGATGCCATTCCGTACCTGTTTGAGGAAGAGGACACAAACTGTGAGAATCTGCCTCAAACTCATACATTTCTTAAAAAGCTTAGGGCGCATGTGGATGGTAAATTCAGCAATGTGCTCCTGCTGGCAGAGGCCAATATGTGGCCGGAAGACAGCGCATCATACTTTGGTGACGGCGATGAATGTCACATGAATTACCACTTTCCCATCATGCCGCGTATGTTTATGGCGGTGAATATGGAGAACCGCTATCCCATCATGGACATCATCGATCAAACACCGGAAATACCCGACACTTGTCAATGGGCCATTTTTTTAAGGAATCATGACGAGCTAACCCTTGAAATGGTGACCGAAGAGGAGCGCGATTATATGTATAAGGTTTATACCAAAGACCCCCTGGCCCGTATCAATCTCGGCATCAGGAAAAGGCTCGCGCCTCTGCTTGATAATGACAGACGGAAAATTGAGCTGATGAATATTCTGCTCTTTTCGCTGCCAGGAACACCCGTAATCTATTACGGTGATGAAATCGGTATGGGCGACAATATATTTCTGGGCGATAGAAACGGTGTAAGGACGCCAATGCAATGGGATCCTGGAAGAAATGCCGGTTTTTCCAGGGCCAACCCACATAAGCTATATCTGCCGCTGATCATTGATCAGGAATACAAATACGAAATTATCAACGTTGAAAATCAGCTTGGTAATTCGAATTCACTATTGTGGTGGATGCGCAGGTTGATAAAAATGAGAAAGCGATTCAAATCATTCGGGCGGGGTGATATCAGGTTTCTTGAATGTGACAATCCAAAAGCACTTGCTTTTGTGAGAAGCTATGAGGATGAACAAATACTGGTCATCGCCAACCTTTCGCGCTATGCCCAGGCGGCCAACGTAGAAATGAAATCGCTCAAAGACCTGATTCCGGTTGAGGTTTTTAGTCAGAATAAGTTTAAAAAAATAGGCGCTCAGCCATATCCTTTTACACTTTTTCCTTACGGTTACTATTGGTTTAAACTGGTTGAGGATGCCGAAAATGTTGCAATTATTCCATCAAATCGCAAAGATGTTCCAAATATCAGGAAATGGGAGGAATTGCTCAGTGCAAATTATAAGGACACGCTAAAGAGCGAGATTCTCCTGCCCTACCTGAACAATCAATTGTGGTTTAACAAAAGGAAGCGCAAAATCGAAGCGATTAAAATATTTGATGTAATTCCAATAAATGGTAAAACGCATAAATTCATCGGTTTTACCATCATTCTTGAGGTAACCTTCTTCGAAGGGTTGTATGAGAAATACAGGCTTGCCATTGGATTTACGCAAGGTCGCGAAGAGAAAATGCTTTGGAGAGATTACCCCGACAGCATTCTGACAAGCATTGTGTACGACGGAAAGCGGGGGGTGTTGTTTGATGCTTCATACAGCCAAAACTACCGAAAAACAATGTTCGAGCTTCTGAGAAAGAACAGTGTGGTGAATAGTGAAGATTCCTCTGTTGTTTTTAAAATCAATGAAAAATTGGAGGCAATTGCGAAAGATAAAGGTCTTGAGCGCGAAAATATGCTGGTAGAATCCCGGCATAATCATGTAATCATTCATTTCAACAAAAAGTTTATTATCAAGCTCTACCGAAAAATTGACAGAGGTACCGACCGGGATGTGGAGATTTGTAAATATCTATGCGAAAAGAAGCATTTCACTTTTGTTCCTGAATACCTCGGTCAGATTGAATATCTGAAAAAAGGTGATATTACCAGGACCCTCGCCATGTTTCAGGAGTATGTTCCGAATTATGGAACAGCATGGGAGTATTTCTCTGATGCACTCAATCGGTTTTACGAGCGGGTAAGCGTGCAGGGCGGCGAAATAGAATTGCCTCCCATCGAGGGTTCGCTGACTGCTCCAAAAGCGTTTGAGCTACTCAGTACGCCGGCACAGGAACTTATTGGCGGACCCCACATCGAGCACATCCGTCTGCTCGCACAGCGCACTGCTGAGTTGCATATTGCCCTGGGCACCAGTCCCATGCATGATGATTTTCAGCCTGAAGAGTTTTCTCTTCATTACCAGCGGTCCTTATTTTCCGGATATAAATCGCTTGTTCGCAGCGCGTTTGATCTTTTGAAAAAGCATATCAGTGAGTTTCCGGAAAATCATCAGGAGGAGATGAATACCCTTCTGAAACTTAGAGAACCTTTGTTGAAGAGGCTGAAAAACATTTATGACCATAAGATTGAGGCCGTTAAAATCAGGCCTCATGGAAACTACAATCTTGATGCGCTTTTATTTAAGGATGGTGATTTTGTCATTACAAACTTCGAAGGTGATCCGAGCTTTTCGCTCACAGAGCGGCGCTTGCGAAAATCTCCACTCACCGACCTGGCAAGTATGCTTAAATCGTTTCACAACGTTGCCTATTCGGCACTACTGCAAAACGAGCCTTCAGGAAGGCTTGCGGAGCACTGGTTTCACAACGTTGGCCAGATCTTCATTTCCAATTACAAGGATTATGTGCAAAACCAGGCCTTTATCCCTGTGGAGGAAGACTTTAATATGCTCATTGAAACCTATCTGGCCGACCGGTATCTCGCTGATCTGGAGTGGGAATTGTTGCAGAAAGACCGGAAGCGCGCAATCATCCCTGTGCGGGGCGTGTTGAAAGTTTTGAATAAGAGTTTCATCGATAAGTCCTGATGAAGATTGTTTGAGATGAGGTAGAGTCTGCCCTTAAAGTGCGATTATGGCGGAATCGTATGTGGTCACATGTCACTGGTTAGTAGTCAATGGTTATTAATTTTACCATCAACCTATTGACCTGACAACCTATCGACCTATCGACCTAATGACCTAACAACCTATCGACCTAATGACCTATCGACCTAATGACCTATCGACCTATCGACCTATCGACCTAATGAGAGAACAATGAACACACAGAGTTTACATACAGACAATAGAAAGCTATCTTGATAACGCGCTTATTGCCCATCCAATGAATCTCAAAACAAGGATGGAGGCATAGGCAATGCCGGAAAACTCCAGAATCTTCATCGGGTCTTTATACCATCTGTCGAGCAGAATGCCAAAGGCCAAAACACCAATCAGGACAAGCAAAGGCGCCAGCAACAAGAAGAAGAGTTCTCTGGCCGGCCAGGAGTTATTTTTTTTCGTCATTCAAATTTCTGACAGCGTCATTATTGCGTGCCAAATTAATAAAGAGTAACTTAAATGCTAAATGAAGCGGCAAATAATAAGGAATCCATATTCAGGAATCAGCCTCCTTTTGTTTTTTATTGTTTTTTTCTCCTGCAGTGATCCCGTGGGCGAAACAGAAAGAGAAAAGGTGCTGAATCTTCTGGCGGGTTTAGACAGTAAGAACTGGATAATTGACAATTCGAATATCGATGACCGGAATATTACACTATCGGCATGCGACAGCGCCTATGTGCTCACGCTAAGTAAAGATTTTACCTGGAAGGAAATTTATATTGACATCTATTGCTATCCGCCAAATTACGGAAGCTGGGCTTTGAATGATGAAAATAATGTGCTTAGTATTCAATATCGCGCTACAAAAAGCAATGATATCATAGAGAAAAAATTCGAAATCGTAGAGCTTACAGAAAATCACTTTGCTTACCAGATCCCTCAAAATAACAGAATGAAATATGTGCGGTTGAGAAAGCGGTTATAAGTTTAAAGCCTCAATTTTCTTTTGGCATACACAGCGTAATGGCGCGGTGTGAAATTCCTTAAAAGTGGCCTTAATCCTGTGATTTTTGTTGGAGAAATCCATTTTTCCCTGTCAACTATTTGCCAGCCCGTTTTATCCAGTATCCAATCAAATTGCCAGTCTTCAAACTCATGAAAATGTCGGTCGAGTGCATCGTGTTTATTCTGATAAGCCGGCGAAAACCAGAGTCTGAGTGGTACGGTTGAGATCAGTGTATTGGCACGAATATTTTTTAAAACCTGGTACGGGTTTACAAGATGTTCAAAAATTTCAAATGCACAAACTGCGTCTACATCGGCACGCAGCACCTCTGAAATATTTTCATCAAGATCAACTCCGGAGGTATTAAACACCTCAAAATTTTCATTTCGCATCATATCAGCAAAAGGATTATCAACTCCAAGGTCCAGAACTCTACTTCCGGACGGCAGGTGCTTTTTGATGAATGCGATTGTCTTTGCAAACCTATGCTTGTGTTGAGATGCATATCTGGTGTTAAATGACATTTCTTACCTGTTAAATGATTTGTAAAGTTCGATCAGGGATTTGGACGTCTCCTCCCAGTTGAGATGCTGCCTTATGGCATGTATTCCATTTTTTCCAAGGGTATTGCGCATCTCCGGATCATTATGAAGGATCATGATCTCCCTGGCCAGCGCGGGGGCATCACCTGCATTAAAAACCAGACCACACGTAAATGCGCTGATCACATGCACCTGCGACGGACAATCGCTGACGATCACCGGCAACCCAAGGCCCATAAACTGGAAGAGCTTATTGGCGAAGGTGGTGTCGTGATGCAGATTTCGTCTGAACGGACATACGCCGATTGCGGAAGCCTCTGCATAGGCTTTGAGTAATTTCACGTCCTGCCAGCCTTCAAATGAAACGCGATCGGCAACATTCAGTCTATCGGCAAGGGCTGCGAGTTTAGAATCTTCGCTTCCTTTTCCGACTATGATTGCATGGATATTCGTGATTTTTTCTTTCAACAGTCCAACCGCCTCGATGATGGTGTCTGTTCCGCGTCTGAGGGCAGTATCCCCAAAGTATAAGATGCAAAACTTATCTTTAAACCTTCGTGCAATTTCTTCCGAGGACGAAAGCTGCTCTTCGAAGTTTTTTACAACGGTATTGGGAACGACATAAATTTTTTTTTCGTCAATGCCGCCCTGGGTGATGGCATATTGTCTGGCCTCTTCTGTGATAAGAATAAGCCTGTCGGTTTGCTCCTGCAAAAGTTTCTGGGCTTTTTGCCATTTTTTCAGATTGATCAGCAAACTTCCGGGGAACTTATTTACATGGGCATACAGTTCCATGATGGCCGGGCGGTTTTCGTGGAGGTCGAGTACTATGGGAATTCCAAACTTTTTGCTCACTTTTAAAACCGGCATAGCAATGACCATGTCATGTACATGAAGGTAGTCGGGCAGTTGACTGGAAACGAAATGAACTATTTTTTTCTCAATAAAATAATGAAAAACCGGCATCGTATAAGCCAGGGCAGACAATTTGTAAAGCAGTTTGTCGCCGAAATACCGGTAGATTTTAATTCCTCTTACTTCTTCAGTTGGATTTTTTTTGCTGTAGCTTAAGGCAAACAGTCGCACATCATAGCCGGCATCCATCAATGTGTGAATTTCTTTTTCAACCCTGATATCAGGAGGAAAATCCTGGTCGAGAAACATTGCAATTTTTCCTTTCGACATTTTTCTTCAATATCCGACTATAAAATCAGTTTATATATGGCTGCAGGTTGCTGCCATGAAAGTGAATAAACAACGATCCCCAATTTATAAAAATCGAATGCTGCTGTAATGCCATTTTCACTGCAAATGAATGCCCAGGCCTCCTGCATACCGGCAGACCAGTTTATATCATCAAATATTATCACGGAATTGTCGGCAAGATGTGGCTGGATCATTTGATAATAGGCAATGGTGGCATTTTTGTCATGATGTCCATCGATAAATACATAGTCAAATAATCGCTTTTCGCCCAGCACAACTGGTAGCGTTTCATTGAACATACCTGTGGCAATCTCAAAATTGGTCAGGGTCAGACCAGACATATTTGCGGATGCAATTGATGCAAATTTCTCATTCCCTTCAAGGGTAATCAAAAATCCGTTATTATTTAGCGATAAGGCAGAAAGGATATAGCTGCCTGATATGCCCAGGTTGGTGCCCAGTTCAAGGCAGTTTGATGGTCTGAGCTTTCTGATCAGCCTAAATTGAAATTCCCCCCATTTTTCAGGTGTGGCCGCACTGCGGCAAATTTCACTGATGGTTAAAGATACTTTTTGCAAGGATCCTTCACCGTCTTTCAAGCCGCCGATTTGGTCAAAAGTAATAACTTCGTTGCTGGAAAGGAGACGTGATCTCAAATTATCGATTTTTTCGAGCAATGTTCTTTCCTCATTGTTAAAAACCCCTGACAATTGTTCAGCGTACGCATCTCCAATATTGACAACAATATTGTTGGGATGCATTTTTATTTGCCTGAGTGTTTTCTTTTTATTGAACCTCGCAGAGGTCGTTTTAATGAGTTTTTCGAGTTTTTTTTGAATCATTGAGGCGATGGGTAAAAAATTATAAAAGACATTACCGACACTGCAGTTCAAATATATTACTTAAAAAGGGTGTAATTCAACTAATAATCTGATTCATATAGCCGGACAGCTTTTCAGTTAAATATTTCCTGTCGAACTGGTCTAAGTTTTTAGCGGGCGCAATGGTCTTTTCCTTTCTGAAGGTCTCATAAAGCCGTCGCAGTATATTCTTAATTTTCAGAGCATCATTGGGTTCTGCGACGAATCCCGCATTGGTATTACAAAGAATATCAGCTACATCTCCATCCGGTTCAGTTAATGCAAGAATGGGTTTTCCCTGGATCAAATACTCAAACAGCTTGCCCGGAATATGACCTTTGGAGTTTTTGGACTTATTTGTCAGAAGCAGGAAAACTGAGGTTTCTTGATATTTTTCGGGAAGCGCCTCGTAGGGGATATAAGGTGTAAATCTGATTTTGTTGCCGAGACCGTAATCTCTTAGCAAGGTCAATACATACTCATCAACATTTCCGGCTAAGAAAATCTCCAATTCACCGCTAAATTGCTCGTCTTCATGACACAATTCTCCCAATACCTGCCAAAGCGAAGGCGCACTCCTAAACTGATTAATCAAGCCAAAATGGCTGATGCGGAATTTATTTTGATGCGGAGGTGTATCCGTTGGCTTTCTTTCAATTTCAAATCCATTGGTTATGACTTCCGGCATTTTGTTATGCAAATCAGAAAATTCAATGGCCCAGGCATTGCTGACTGTGATGACACCGTCTGCATGTTCAAATACTTGTTTTTCCAGTTGTAGATGGCTGGCTTTTGCCCATCTTGTCAGTTTCAAAGATTCAAGGATATCCCATTCTGTCCAGGGATCGCGGAAGTCGGCGATCCACTTTACATTCAGCTTTCTCTTAAGATCGAGTCCAATTAGGTGCATGCTGTGTGGTGGCCCCGTAGTAACGACCAAATCCACGGATTCATTCCTTATAATCTGGCATGCTTTTTTAAAAGCCGGTTTTCTCCAGAAGATTCTGGTATCGGGAATCAGTAAATTACCACGCATCCAGGTCAGAATTTTACTTTTAAATCCGCTGCCTTTCTGCACAATTCCCTGCCTGGGAATGGTTTGGGTTTTGAACAATCCTGATACAAAGGCATAGGGTTCGAGTATTGGGATTTTAACGACGCTCAGAGCGGGACTGATTTCATCGAGTAGTGACGGATCCTGTTCCAACACACTTGGATTGGAAGGTGTAAGTACGATTGGTCTCCAACCCAAGGTTGGTAGGTGCTTTGAAAAGTTCAGCCACCTCTGAACACCACCACCACCGCTGGGCGGCCAGTAATATGTAATGATCAGTACGGTTTTAATATCAGGCTTCTGTAAATTCATCTGCCTTACGCTGCTGCCAAAGTGAATAAAATCCAAATGCAATGACCAAAATAAGGACACCTGACGATGCCATCATAACCTTGTTGCCAATGAAATACGAGGCCGGCTCAAAAACAAATTCAATTTTATGCTTTCCTGCCGGAATTTCCAGCGCCCTCAGCACATAGT
This sequence comes from uncultured Roseivirgaceae bacterium, assembly GCA_964482185.1. Lineage (GTDB taxonomy): Bacteria > Bacteroidota > Bacteroidia > Cytophagales > Cyclobacteriaceae > JAAUQL01. Next base: position 22,213 of record CAYZWN010000015.1, on the reverse strand, counting down.
TTGCCCGGATTATTTCTGTCTCCCTACCATTAATAAATGCCCGCCATCCTTCAGAATAATAAATATCTGAAAATACGGCCAATCCGCCGTGGCCGGTCGCAGCTTCGTAAGAGAGCATATTTGGTTTGTAGCTAACCAGTGTGATGCTTGCGGCTGAATCGGCATGTACGCCGTCAACATTAAATTTGCTTTGATCAATGATGGCAGTCCGCGACAGGTCAACACTGCCAAGTGCGGCGATTTCTTCGTCAGGTGTGTTGACTTTTTGAATCTGATCCACAAACCAGGCGGCTCCGTTGGCGTATGGGTTTTCTATGACTGCATTGGCCTGGAGGCCGGCAAGAATATACCTGGTATTGAGCATGCTGATTACATTGCAGTTTTCTTTGTTGAGCCCCTGGTCAGCAATGATTTGCTGCATTTCTGTCACCAGGTGGGTAGAAATCAGATCCTGGTACCTGCGCATTTTCGCGCCATGATAACCGCCGACAGACTTGTGGAAAACGGATGTGCGGGCTTCGTTGAACGGGTCTTGCAAATTCAATACCCTGTAATTCAAATCAGTGTCCCTCAGAATCGCCTCATCTGCTGGCGTTTTCGTGAAAAAAGTTTTACCTGATGGCTTGGTATAAACACCTTCATTCAGATACCTGGCATCCACCAGGCCCAGATCAATTATAATGAGTAGTGCCAGAATGATTCCGAAAAATTGAACGCTTATTTTTGATTTTAACATGAGGTATATAGCCCCAAATGAACACGCTACATAAAACAAAGTCCGGAAAACATCTGACCGGATAATGCCTTTTCTGTCAGCAATTATCGCATCGGATAACACTGTCGGTACACTTTCAACTGCCGGAGGCCTGGTAACTACCAGCGCAAGCAGGGCCAGAAAAGCCGCAATGCCCGTAGCAACAAACAGATTTTTGCGGGTTTCTTTGGTCCAACCTTTTTCGATTAGTTTTTCAAGTCCAAGAAATCCCATCAGGGGCATGATCATTAACGCCAGGATGATGACCATGGTCACTGCCCGGAACTTATTGTATCCTGGAAAAACATCAAACATCAGGTTGTTGAATGAAGGGAAGTTATTGCCCCAGCTCAGCATGATAGAAAGCGCAACCCCTGCCACCATCCAGTATTTTGTTTTTTTATCAACAAAGAAGAATGCCAGGATAAACAGAAAACAAACTACTGCCCCGGCGTAGGCTGGTCCGGCAGTGCCGGGCTGATTGCCCCAGTAGCCCAGGTAAGCCCGTTCGTACTGGTTGATCTCGTTGCGGGGCACATTGTTTCTCCTAAGTACATCGCCTAATTCAGAGTTTTTGCCTGTATAAACACCACTTCCACCACCATAAAGATGCGGAACAAGCAGGGTCATGGATTCCCATTTACCGCTGCTCCATCTGAAGGCATAGTCCCTGTCAAGACCAGCCCTGCTTTCATGGCTTGTTGCTGAAAGTTCTGATTTGCCCCGAATGGAATATTTGCCGTATTCATACGTTGTCCAGAGTTTGCCGAAATTGATGCCTATGGCAAGAGCGCCAGCCACTGCCAACACAACTGATTTTGTAGCGAACTCTTTAATGCCCTTTTCCTTGTAGGCGGCAATCAATTCGGATATCAAATAAAGCGCAATCAAAATAAAGAGGTAATAAGTAATCTGCAGGTGATTTGCGTTGATTTCAAGTGAAAGCGCAATGGCAGAAAGTACAAAACCCGGGATATATTTTTTTGTTAAAACCAGTCTGATACCAGCAAGCACCAGGGGCATATAGCCAATAGCGCGGATTTTCCACATATGCCCGGCCTGGATACTGACAATAAAAAACGTGCTGAGCCCAAAGGCAATGGCGCCACCAATGGCCAGATAGGGCCTCACCCCAAATGCAAGTAACATGATGTAAAATGACAGCATCGCGAAAAAATTCTCTCCGACAGGGCGGGGTAGATGGAGAGTAAGAAGCTTTTGCAGGTTGTCAACAAGGATTGATCCGCTCCACTGGACGCTGATCAGATAAGCCGGCATGCCGCCAAACATCGAGTTTGTCCAAAGCGCTTCTTCACCGGTTTTTTCCCGGTATTCTGCAATTTCTCTGGCAGCGCCCCCTCCCTGGTTGATGTCGTTCTGATCCATGATCTTGTTTTCGAAGATGATGGGGCGGTAGATAATCACATTCAATAGCAGAAACACGACAACAGCTACAAAGTGCGGGATGGCTTTTTTGATCAAAAGAGACTTGCTCATAAACATCGTTTTTATTGTGGCAAAACTAAATAAAAATATCAACTTGACCAGTGAAATGTCTGTGCCGGCTGGATATGGAATTGTCGCTTCAGATATTTGCTGGTAGCACGACATAAGCAACAATGAGATTCTAGGTGGCTATCACTTTATTATTCATTGACAATCATGCAGGTGTTTGCGGCTTTTTAACATATAAATCGTAGTCGTTTCAAAATTTCTTTCTACATTCATCCTAAATAACAAGATACTAATTTAAATTTTGTCAGATGGGATCAAAACTAAAATCAAAAGGAAAAGGTAAGGCAGCCGTTGGAAAGCTCGCAAAGGATGTTTCTTCCAGAAAAAAAAGCGAAAAAAATATTAAAAAGGCGATATCACAGATCAGTGCTGAGTTGGGTGAAATGAAGAAACAGCTACAAAAGGTTATTTCTTCGGATTCAAAGCAGGACAACCTGAAGGATGTAAAGGCAAAGGTTTTAAAACTTGAAAAGAAAACGGACAAGCTTGACGACTCTTTAAAAAAGTACAAAAATACAGGTAAGCCCAAAAAAGGGCGTAGAAAGAAGTTAGCAGATTTCACTGCGGAACATGCTGAACAGCATCAAATGAAAATGCACGAAAATATTGTTCCCTCAGTACCCAATTTGTTGGATGCGGTACTAAATCAGGATGGTGGAGAAGAAGAACTTGACGATATTTTTGATACCGGCAGCGTTGACTATAATGCGGTAGATGCCATCGCACATATAAAGAAGCTGGCAAAGCGTGAGGAAATCAATAAGTACATCAGGAATGAAAAGCGCAAGACTGTGCGCAATGCGGCGGATAAAAAACTATTGTCCCTGGCTAAAAAAGGCGGATAGGGACTTATTCAAAACACTCCTGAAAATGGCAGAACCATTAGAACAACAGGAGTCAGGAGTTTAACAAATTAAATATCGATAACACAAGTACATCATTGCAGAATGGCGATTTCTTACTTTTTCGAGTGTAGATTAAAATAATTGATCAGAAATGAATGATTGATTTGGTTTGATTGCATAACTTGTGATTGTTAAACCCAATCATTTTTTCATTAAATGAAACTACTACTTACGTCATTTTGCTGCATTACCCTGATTTCCTGCAGTTTTAATTCAAACTCGAACGCCCAATCCACCTCGGATCCTGAAATGATTATTGATGATTTTTTTAAAATATATGCTTCAAAAGGGCCTAAAACTGCTTTGCAATTTATTTTATCAACAAATAAATGGAGTAGTGAAGGTAAGGCGGAGCTTCAGGCTTCACTTCAAAGCATCGTTTCACAACTTGGGCGATACTACGGATACGAATTCATTACAAAAACCACCGTTAGCAAAAACTATGTGTTGTGGTCCTACATGATCAGTTACGAGCGACAGCCGATCAGGTTTAACTTCATTTTTTACAGGCCTGATAAAACATGGCAATTGCAGGATTTCAGGTATGACAATGACCTGGATGTTGAGTTAATTGAAGCCGCGAGGATATATAGATTACCTGAAACAAGTACCGAAAGCCATAGTTTGCATTAATTTAACTTCGGCCAACTATTTAAAGCCATTCAATTTTGCAATTAATGGGTGTAACACTGAAGGGTTGGAATATAGATAGAACTGTCTTATTGCATCACTTTCTTCAAAGGACTAAAAAGCAAATATCCACTCAAAAATCACAGGCATCTACCTACATATCCTTTTCTGAAGGCGACACAAAAGGAGGGGCGAGCTACTCCCGGCCAATCAACCATTTTATTTTTCGTGGGCAAATACTTACTTTTATTTTTTCATGGAGTAGAATGATACACTAAAACAAATAATCAAATGAACAATTTTTGGAAAATGATCAAATCTTATGCAATGGGAATGACAGCAATGCTCTTTTTTATTGTTGTTTCAATTAGCTCCTGTGACTCAAAAAAGTCGGCATCTGACAGCGATGGCAAAGAAAAAATTGAACATCCGTCCGGGAAGGAGCACCCTGGCGGAGGTGAACATCCAAGCGGAAGCGAACATCCAAGCGGAAGCGAACACCCAAGCGGAGGAGAACATCCTGCAGATAGTGTGGAACATCCTACAAATGGAGGCGGTGAGCATCCATCAAATTAATGGAGGCGATCTTTCAATAATTAAATATCAGCACCTTCTCTTTTAAAGGAGAATTTAGTTTCCACATATACCGGTTTGCCTTCTATTTCCAAAACAGGATAGGCTAAAAAGTTAATAGGCCCGGATTGGGGCATGGGGTCAGGTTTAAGATCTCTGCCCCGGCTAAATTCAATGCGATTGGCGGAATGATGCCCGAAATAATAGGTGGCAAGGGCTGTATATTTATTGGCTTCGCTGATATCCACAGGCCACCATTTGCCTTCGGCATAAAATTCTGCCCAGCAATGGTACCCGTCCACGCCACCTTCATTCCGTTCGGACGGTATCGAAGCACCGACTGCGAATCGGGCAGGTATTCCGGCCGATCTTGCCAGAGAAATAAAAAAAGAGTGGAACTCTGTACAGTTACCAGTTCTGGCATCACACGCATAATTGGCATCGCCGGTGCCATAAATCCCCTGCTTCGCGTAACGCATGTTGTCAATGATGTAATCGTACAAAGCCCTCGCTTTTGTCAGAGGAGTATCGGCCTCCCGGTCAGAGATTGCTTCAACAGCAATGTCAGCAAAGCGGTCTCCTACAGGAACAAAAGTTGTTGCCTGCAGATATGAAACAGGATTTGTATCATTTTCAATATAGGGTGCTTTTTCAATCCGCTCCACCTGATAGCTTAGGCTAATTTTCATGTTGCTGTGTTCAGGAAGCAGATCTAATATCATCATCGTATTTCCATATTCTTTATCCTGAATCATTTCATGTTCTACTGGCCCCTGAACCGATACGATATCTACTTTTTGGAATTGGTCACTTTGTGCTACCGGTATCCAGATTCGCGCAGAGCCTGATAATTCAGGTAACTGAATCTCATAGGTAAAATTAAAATTATCTTTATCTTCGATAACGCCCAGAAGGTCATTTGAAGCGTTATGTACTGCGACGGTGTACCATGTCTTTTCCTTGGTTTGTTTCCATGTGTAATACGGTTTCCCGTTCAGCTTGTGTAATTTTGTCATGGTTACTTCCATATCCCCTGGCGTACCCTTCAAGAAAAAGTCAACATCATAAACATCCCCGTTTTCCGTAGCCAAATCCACGCAGGCAAAAAAAGAACCTGGTCCGAGAACAGAAAGATATTCTGTATGTACCCGAACAAGTTTTAAACTCAGATTCATTGTATCTGACTGAAAGTTGAAATAACCACCTCCTTCCTTTACTCTTTTATCAATATTGGCTCTTATGCCTTTCTCGACATCCTCAACAGTCACCTTTTGCGAAGTTTGTACTGTTTTTTCTTTGTCTGTCTCTGATTGACAAGCCGTGAAAAATAGTGTGTAGGTGGATATTATGACAAATAAATATTTGTACATCTGAGTCTGATTTTTCTTTGACCTTTTTCAAAAAGCTAAAAATAGCAACACAACACAAATAAACCAATCTTATGAAAGTCATGGTATGAATTCAAGATTGTGATATAATTATATTTCTCAGGTATTCAATAAATCTATTGAATACTATAATAAATATTTTACCTTTGCCCATCTTACTTTAATCACAATGAAAAGCAGAGAATTTAAAAATGCCATGTATGACGGATTGTCCAGGCTGATCAAAGCATTGGCAAACCCAAACAGGCTCGAAATCATTGAAATGCTCTCACAGGGAGAAAAAAGTGTGGAGGGAGTTGTACAAACTACCGGTTTATCCATTGCCAATGCATCTCAGCACCTGCAGGTTCTCAAAAGCAACAATATTGTAAAGGCGCGTAAAGACGGGTATTATGTATATTATTCCCTCGTGAATGACGATTTTTTATCATTATACCAGCATATCATCAAATACGCTGTTAGCGAGATTGCAGAATTGGAAAAAATCATGAATCGCCAGCGGGAGGACAATAAATCCCGCGATGCAGTGAGTCTCGATGAATTGGAAAGCATGGTACATGGCCAAAGTGTGATGCTTTTGGATGTGCGGCCATCCAATGAATATGAATCCGGGCATATTACGGGAGCGATGTCTGTTCCAATGAGCGAGCTGATGGAAAAGCTCAAAAAACTTCCCCGGGAGAAAGAAATTGTGGCGTACTGCCGGGGCCCGTTTTGTGTGCTTGCTGATGAAGCAGTGAAAATTCTGAGTGAAAAGGGATATAAAATCAAAAGGCTTGACGAGGGCTACCCTGAGTGGAAAATAAGGCAACTGGAAACCAATTAAGACCATGAAAAAAATAGTAATCCCCGGTGGAGGAGTCGGCGGAATTGTCACCGCCAATGAGTTAAGCAGAAACCTTGGCAAAGAACACCAAATCACCATAATCGAAAAAAACAGGGAACACACGACATTTTAAAACTGCGTCACCTTGTCGAAAAAAAACCCATATACGGAAATCGTATGGATCATATAAAACTCGGTCTCAGGGAAAACTGGAAACAGTTTGCGCTCCTTGTCATCGTCAACGGCTTTGTCGGCGGCATGGTTGGTTTGGAAAGATCAATTCTGCCACAAATCGCCGAAGGGGAATTTGACATAGCGGCAAAAACGGCCATCCTTTCCTTTATCATTGTTTTTGGTATTGTAAAGGCGGTAACCAACTACTATACCGGCGCGTTGGCAAATAAATTTGGCAGAAAAAATTTGCTGGTGGCGGGATGGATCATCGGCATACCGATTCCTTTTGTATTGATGTTTGCTTCAAGCTGGAACTGGATCATTGCGGCCAATATCCTTCTGGGAATTAACCAGGGATTGGCCTGGTCGAGCACGGTCGTCATGAAGATCGACCTGGTTGGTGAGAAGCAACGGGGATTTGCCATGGGTCTGAATGAGTTTGCGGGTTACCTGGCTGTGGCAGTCATCGCCTTTCTGACAGGCTGGATTGCCGGAGAATATGGACTACGACCATACCCCTTTTACCTGGGTATAGGATTGGTGATCTTTGGGCTGGCGATGAGTCTATTTATGATCAATGACACCCGGCATCATGTAGCAAAGGAAACCACGACCAATACCCTGCCGAGACTGAAAAATATTTTTTGGGATACCACCTGGAAAAACAAGAGTCTCGGTTCGGTAACCCAGGCGGGATTGATCAATAATTTGAATGACGGCATGGCATGGGGCATTTTCCCTATACTGCTGGCCGATAAAAGTTTTACGCTGGAACAAATTGGCATCGTAACGGCAGTGTATCCTGCAGTTTGGGGAATAGGACAGCTTTTCACGGGTAAAATGGCTGATAAATTCTGTAAAAAAGACATGTTGTTTACCGGAATGTTTCTGCAGGCGGTTGCGCTGCTGTTATTTACCTTGGCGGATTCCATGTTTCATTTTGTCGCCCTATCTACATTTTTAGGATGGGGCACGGCCATGGTTTATCCCACATTTCTGGCCACGGTGGCTGAGAATACCCATCCGCAGGACCGTGCAAAAAGTATTGGAATTTTCAGACTTTGGCGCGATTTGGGTTACGCGATCGGAGCCATATTAACTGGCATCATCGCCGACCTGAGCAGCATCAATGCATCCATAATTTTCATAGGTATATTGACGCTGATTTCTTCCCTGATTATAAGGTTTAGGATGAGTTGTGCTCAGAATCAATCTGAAGGAAATTTACTTTGATTCAAAAATAATTAACTAATCTATTTGCTATCAAAAAAAGAATCAGTCAGCATGGTTCAGCTAATGAAGTGCTGTATAATAAATTAAATATCCTGATAATTTACGCCCGAATCATGGCGAAAATAGTAAAATTCACATTCAAGATGCCGTAATATTCAACTGAATTTGATAGAAATCCAGTCATGTATTTTTATCAAAGATCACCTTTAGGTAACCGGGATTCATCCTGATCGTGGAATACGTTGATGCCCAATTTTGTGAAAGCCACAATTGAGATCAGTTGTCAGAAATGACCCAGAAATGGTCTTGTTCCACATTTTTCGTACATCGACTCCGGGAAAAGGGCTTCACCAAGCCGGAGCAATACCCCAAATTATGATCAATTTTACGGGCTAATCTCTTTTGTCAGGGTTTCTGAGGCACCCAAACTTATGTTTGATTATATCAGCTTTGCAGATGCCTTGTCGAGATATATAGTGCAATCCTTGTGCTGTTGAAGGATGGAGGCCGGGTGTAAATTGCTCACCTCACCCAGTACGCAATCTTTCACTGCCTGCGCCTTGCGTTCATCAGGTACCGGGCATATAATCTTTTTGCTCTTCATAATCTGCCTTACCGACATGCTGATGGCCTGTTTTGGCACATCATCCAGACCTATAAACCAGCCTTCCCCTACTTGTTGCAACCTGCATTTTTCATCAAGGTCGGCAATAAGGTAGGGCTGTTCGGTGTCGAAATCTGCAGGGGGGTCGTTGAATGCCAAGTGGCCGTTCTCTCCGATACCCACAAGTGCTACGTGGATATCGACAGCCTGGATCAATCTGCTCAATCGCTCGCATTCGTCAGCAGGAAATGAAGCATTCCCGTTTATAAAATGAAAATCTTTTACTTTTTTCACCTTATCCAGAAATCGCTCCTTCAAGTATCGCCTGAAGCTGGCAGGATGTGTTTCATCTATACCGATGTATTCATCAAGATGAAATACCGTAACTTTTTCCCAGTCTATGTCATTAAATTGAACCAACGTTTGGAGCGTGTGAAACTGACTGGCGCCGGTAGCCAATATAATATTTGCCTCATAATACTCATGTATCGCTGATTCGATGGCTAGCGCTGCTTGTTTGCCGGCTGCCGCGCCCATCATGGCGGCATCATCAAAAACACTGGTTTTCATCATAGTTTTGGAAATATTAATAAATATCGTTAATCAAATATAAATTTATCTCTAAAAATGAACAAAGAACACGTTTTCTTCTCGTTAATTATCATTTTTATTGACTGAAAGAAAAATTCTTTAAAATTTATGTTCACGTGTGCATTATTTTTTTATATTTGAGTTTCTAATCTTAAAATCAAAACAAACAGAGATGACAACACCATCATTTAGTGATCTGAGAAATAAAGTTTGCGTCATTACAGGTGGCGCCGGCGTAATCGGCAAAGCACTTGCAATTGGTCTTGGTTCGGCGGGAGTAAAAATTGCACTTTTTGATCTGAATAAGGAAATGGCAGATAAAGTAGCAGCTGAGGTACAAAAGGAAACCGGAAGTATAGCGATAGGTGTGGAAGCTAATGTGCTGGATAAATCTTCACTTGAGCAGGCCAAACAGGAAGTGAACGAGAAACTCGGAAGGATCGATTTGTTGATCAATGGCGCCGGAGGTAACTCTCCGAAAGCCACATCTTCAGCCGAGATGATGACTGAAGGAATGAAAAAAGATCTGGGGCAGACCTTTTTTGGTCTGGATATGAAAGGCTTTGAGTTTGTCTTTAATCTCAATTTCATGGGGACTATTCTGCCAACCATGGTCTTATCGCAGGATATGCTGGAGCAGGGTGGTGTTGTGTTGAATATTTCATCGATGAGCGCTTTCAGGCCGCTTACTAAGGTGCCTGCCTACTCGGCAGCCAAGGCATCTGTCAACAGCATCACAGAGTGGCTGGCAGTGCATCTGGCACCTGTCGGAATTCGGGTTAATGCCATCGCGCCGGGATTTTTTCTTACCAACCAGAACAGATTTTTACTTACAGATGAACAAACCGGCGAACTCACGCCGCGAGGACATAAAATTATCAGCAATACGCCAATGGGCAGATTTGGTGAAGTAGAGGAACTCCAGGGCACCGTCAACTACCTCATGTCTGATCTTTCTAAATTTGTCACCGGCATTGTCATTCCGGTTGATGGTGGTTTTAATGCATACAGTGGAGTTTAAAGTCTAAAATTTTAAGATATGAGCATGGAACAAACCTGGCGTTGGTATGGACCGGATGACCCTGTAACCCTGGCAGATATCAGACAGGCAGGAGCAACCGGAATCGTTACTGCGCTACACGATATACCGATCGGAGATGTGTGGCCACTTGATAAATTGAAAGAGCGCAAGAGGCTGATAGAGTGGGATGATAGTAAGGCAATTGCACGTGAGCGCGGCCTGGTATGGTCGGTGGTAGAGAGCATACCTGTTCATGAAAACATCAAACTGGGAAAGCCTGACAGAGATGTTTGGATTGAGCAATACAAACAAAGCATCAGGCATGTCGGTGAAATTGGCGTGAAAACCATATGCTACAATTTCATGCCCGTGGTGGACTGGACGCGTACAAATCTGGATCTGGAGCTTGAAGATGGCGCCCGGGCGCTTGAATTCAATATGCTTGATTTTGCCGCTTTTGATATGTTTATACTCAAAAGGCCAAATGCCAAAGAAAGCTATTCCGAAGAAGTGATCAGGCGGGCAAAATCTGAGTTTGAGTCGTTGTCTTCTGAGCAGAGATATGTTTTGCAGAAGAATATCATTGCCGGATTGCCGGGTGCCCAGGAAGGTTACACGCTTGAACAATTTCAGGAGAAACTTGATCAATATAAAAATATTGATGACGGCAAATACCGTGAAAATCTCAACTATTTTCTTAAGGAGATCATTCCGGTAGCCGTCGAGTCCGGCGTTAAAATGGCTATCCATCCGGATGATCCCCCAATTTCCCTGTTTGGCTTGCCCAGAGTGGTAAGTACGGAAAAAGACCTGGTTTCTCTTTTAAATGTTATGGATACTCCTTATAATGGATTTACCATGTGCACAGGTTCCTATGGTGTAAGGCCGGATAATGATCTGGTTGGAATGATCGAAAGGCATGGTGCCAAACTGAATTTTGCACATCTCAGAAGCACGCAAAGAGATGGGCTGGGAAGTTTTCATGAAGCCGGACATTTACGGGGTGATGTGGATATGTATGGCGTAATTCTGGCCATTCTTAAGGAGCAGAAAAGGAGGGAAGCCGTTTACCGAACAGATATTCAGATTCCGATGAGGGCAGACCACGGTCATACCATTCTTGATGATTTGGATAAAAAAACAAATCCCGGCTATTCAGCTATCGGTTTGCTGCGCGGCATGGCAGAGCTAAGAGGCCTGGAAATGGGTATAGAAAAAAGTAACGCAATTTATAAATAACCAATATTATGAGCATAAAACTGAAAGACAACGCCAAATACGCCATGCTGGTACCTTCCAGTATGGGCGTGCGCATTACACCCGTAAATGGGCAACCCGTGCATAGCAGCGATACGTTCGTGATGCAGGCAACCAGCGCAGAATCCAACGTGCTGACAATATCCACTCTGTTGGGCCTGAGCGGCAAAGTACTGACTACCTTTGTGAAAGGCAGTCCTATTGCCGCTTTTATAAAAAGTAATCTGAAAAGTCGAAATATCGATTTTGAAGGCCCCGAAGTGCCACAGGGAGACCCCTGGGGACACAGGCATCAATTCAACATCGCTGACAGTGGATTTGGATCGAGAGGTCCGAGGGTACACAATGACCGCGCAGGTGAAGTAGGTGTAACACTGAATGTAAAAGATTTTGACCTCGATAGAATTTTTGGGGAAGAAGGCGTTCAGGTCGTGCACCTCTCAGGCCTGATTGGGGCGCTGTCGCCTGAGACAAGTGAGTTTTGTCTTGAATTGGCCAGAGCTGCTAAGAAATACGACACCAGAATCTCCTTTGATTTAAATTACAGGGCGTCATTCTGGAAAGGCAGAGAAAAGGCATTGCGCGAAGCGTTTACGGAGATTGCATCAATTTCAGATATCCTTGTTGGAAATGAAGAAGATTTTCAGCTTTGCCTCGGTATTGAAGGCCCTGAGGCAGGCGGACAAGGCCTTGAGCAAAAAATTGAAAGTTTTAAAGGCATGATCCGGCGGGTGAAGCAAACTTTCCCCAATGCTTCAGTTTTTGCCACAACCCTGAGAGAAGTGGAACACGCAAACCACCATAAGTGGGGAGCCATCATGCTCGAAGGCCAGGATAACTGGCAGGTGGTGATGCCGCGGGATATCCATGTGTTGGATCGCATTGGCGGTGGCGATGGTTTTGTCGGCGGGATGCTCTATGGGATTTTGCGCAAATGGGATCCGGAAAAATGGATTCAGTTTGGATGGGCAACCGGAGCCATGGCCACGACCTTTCTCACAGATTATGCCCAACCTGCCGATGAAGAGATGGTGTGGAGCATATGGGAAGGCAATGCGCGCGTAAAAAGGTAATTATCCCTTAAACCAAAAGACCATGCTTTATTACCAAAGAGGATCCGTCTCAGATACACTTACCATTAAGGATTTGCAGGAAGGGTTAAAAATCGCCTTCGACCAGTTGGGGCCGAGAGAAAAGGTGCTGGCTTTACCGCCAGACTTTACACGCTTCCATTCCTTCGCAGGAGAACTGACTCAACTTAGTTATCAGTATTATGGCAGCAGGCTGACTGACGTCCTGCCGGCGCTTGGCACACATACCGGCATGACTGATGCGCAAATTGAAAAGATGTTTGCCGGAGTTCCCAAAGAACTCTTTCGCGTGCACGACTGGAGAAATGATGTCGTAACCATCGGTGAAGTTCCTGCATCGTTTGTCAGGGAAGTTTCTGAAAACCGGGTGGATTATCCATGGCCGGCGCAGGTCAACAAATTACTTGTCGATGGCGGTCATGATTTGATATTATCCATAGGTCAGGTTGTACCCCATGAGGTAATCGGCATGGCCAATTACAATAAAAATGTTTTCGTGGGCACCGGTGGAGCGGAAGGCATCAATAAGAGCCATTTTATCGGAGCCGCCTATGGCATGGAGCGCATTATGGGTCGTGCAGTGAATCCGGTGAGGCAGGTGCTGAACTATGCATCAGATCATTTTGCCAGGGATATGCCAATTATTTATTTACAGACAGTCGTAGGAAAAGACGAAAGCGGACATCTGCAGGTGCGTGGTTTGTATATTGGTGATGATATGGAATGCTTCGAAAAGGCTGCGGAATTGTCATTAAAAGTCAATTTTGAAATGCTGGACAAACCATTGAAAAAAGTGGTTGTGTACCTTGATCCTTCAGAATTCAAGAGTACCTGGCTTGGGAATAAAAGCATTTACCGCACCAGGATGGCACTGGACGATGTCGGGGAGTTGATTGTGCTGGCACCCGGGCTGAAGGAATTCGGCGAAGACAAGGAGATCGACAGGCTCATCCGCAAATACGGATACCTCACGACGCCTGAAATCCTTGATCTGACATCAAAGAATGAGGATCTGAAAAACAATCTGAGCGCGGCGGCGCATCTGATTCACGGTTCATCCGAGAATAGGTTTAGCATCACGTATTGTCCGGGCTATTTGAGCAGGGAAGAAATCGAAGGTGTGAACTACAAGTATGCCGATCTGAAAGAAATGATGAAAAAGTACCATCCAGACCAGTTGAAGGATGGACACAATGTGATGCCAGACGGTGAAGAGATATTTTTTATTTCAAATCCGGCACTGGGATTATGGGCATATAAAGAGCGGTTTAAGTAAACAATGACCCCATTTATTATGGGTAATTTACAAATCAATAAATTTAAGTATTACAATTTTTAAACATCAAAAAGATGAAAGAATTAGCAGATATCGGACTAATTGGTCTCGCCGTGATGGGAGAGAACCTTGTTTTAAATATGGAAAGCCGGGGCTTTCGTGTGGCAGTTTTCAACAGGACTGTGGAAAAGGTAGATAAATTTATCAACGGCAGAGGTGCCGGGAAAAATTTCATTGGAGCGCACTCCGTGGAAGAGCTTGTTAAATCGCTCAAAAGACCACGCAAAGTGATGATGCTCGTTAAGGCAGGCCAGGCGGTCGATGATTTTATCGAGCAGATTATTCCTTACCTCGAGCCCGGCGACATCATTATCGATGGTGGCAATACCCATTTCCCTGATACCAACCGCAGAACCAAATATGTGGAAAGTAAAGGACTTTTGTACATCGGAACCGGGGTTTCCGGAGGTGAAGAAGGCGCCCTGCTTGGGCCTTCGATCATGCCGGGAGGATCCAAAGCAGCATGGGAGCATGTGAAGCCGATCTTTCAGGCCATAGCTGCAAAAGTTGAAGATGGAAGCCCTTGTTGCGACTGGGTTGGCGAAAATGGCGCCGGACATTTCGTGAAGATGGTACACAACGGTATTGAATATGGCGATATGCAATTGATTTGCGAAGCGTATCAGATTATGACAGATCTTCTTGGATTATCTTATGACGAAATGCATGATGTATTCAGGGAATGGAACGAGGGTGAACTGGATAGCTATCTGATTGAGATCACCCGTGATATACTTGGCTACAGAGATGAAGACGGAGCGCCAATCGTCGAAAAAATCCTTGATACTGCAGGGCAAAAAGGTACCGGTAAGTGGACAGCCGTTTCAGCGCTCGATTTGGGCATTCCGCTCACGCTCATTGGTGAGGCGGTATTCTCCAGATGCCTTTCTGCAATCAAGGAGGAGCGTGTTGCGGCATCCAAATTAATCTCTGGTCCGGTGGCAAAATTTTCAGGTGACAAGAAGGCATTCATTGAGGATTTGAGAAAAGCCCTTTATGCTTCAAAGGTTGTTTCTTATGCACAGGGATACGCTTTGATGAGCGCTGCCGCTGAGGAATACGGCTGGAATCTGAATTACGGCGGCATTGCATTGATGTGGAGAGGTGGCTGTATCATTCGTTCGGTGTTTTTGGGAAAAATCAAAGAAGCGTTCGATAAGAATCATGATTTGAAAAACCTGATGCTCGATCCATTCTTTAAAGATAAACTCGAAGATGCTCAGGCCTCATGGAGGAGGGTCATCGCTACCACGGTGACTAATGGCATTCCGGTGCCGGCGCTCACCACCGCTCTGGCGTACTTTGATGGTTACAGGTCGGAAAGGCTCCCGGCCAATCTACTGCAGGCACAGCGCGATTACTTTGGCGCACACATGTATGAGCGGGTGGATAGGCCACGTGGGGAGTTTTTCCACACAAACTGGACAGGCAGGGGAGGCGATACAGCTTCTTCGACATATGTTGTTTAGAATTATGGTTATATAAAAAGGATCACCATTTTTGTGGTGATCCTAAATTTTTAACAGTTGAATATAACAATCAAGGATATCGCGAAAATGCTCAATGTCTCGCACACCACCGTGTCGAGATCATTGAATGATAGTCCGCTGATAAGCGTTGAGACAAAAGAAAAGGTTAAGGAATTAGCTAAAAAGCATAATTACCGGCCCAATGTAAGTGCAAGAGGCCTTGTGCTGTCGAAATCCTACACCATTGGTTTATTTTTTTCAACACTTCGGGTTGGCACTTCTGCTAATTTTTTCCTCAAATGTGTCAGGGGCGTTAACAGCATCGTTAAAGACACCTACAATCTGGCCGTCGAAGCTATAGATGATTATGGTGATTTTGGCCATGTTAACCGCGGGACTTTTGATGGCATCATCGTTATGAGCCAAAGCCCCAATGATGATGAGTTTATTTCGCACATTGTTAAAGAGGAAATTCCCTTAGTTGTGCTTAACCGTGAAATCAGGGGACAAAGTGTCACCACGATTTTATCAGATGATATGAAGGGGGCTTATGAGCTCACCAGGTATTTAATTAATTGCGGTCATCGGGATATTGCAATTATTGAAGGAAAGCCGGAATTTTTAAATACCCACAAAAGGAAGCAGGGTTTCGTAAAAGCGCATATTGATGCAGGATTGGAATTTAATGAAGGATATGCGCTTCCGGGTAAATACGATCATGAAAGCGGATACCAGGCTATGCAACGCATTCTTGAAATGAGCGAAATGCCGACAGCCGTTTTTTGTTCAAATGACGAAATGGCCCTTGGCGCCATGAAGGCCATTAAGCAGCGCAACATCGACATGCCCGATCAGATTTCGATTACAGGTTTTGATGACATGGGATTCACAGCCTATCTTACTCCCGCATTAACCTCGGTACTCAGACCCATCGAGGAAATGAGCAAAAAAGGCGCTCAAATTCTATTAAATAAAATCAACCGACACGAAGATTTTGATAATCAAATCATTCAACTCCCGGCAAAACTCATCATACGGGATTCTGTAAAAAAATTGAATTAATAGCCGGCCTTATTACTATCATTGAAAAAAATACTGTGAAAAAACTATCTGTTAATCCAAGAGCCAAGGCGCTTATTTTTGATTTGGACGGCACCCTCGTCGATTCTATGCCATTACACTTTGAGGCCTGGAAAGAGGTCTGCGCATCAAAAGGGTTTGATTTCTCCGAAGAAGAATTTTACGGTCTCGCCGGAGTGCCCTCAGACCGGATTTTTGAGATTATAAACGAACGTCACGGCACCGATTTTGATCCTGCGAAGCACAGCAAGATCAAGGAGGATACGTATCTGAAAAAAATTACAAAGCTCAAACCTGTGCAGCCCGTGCTCGACATTGCCATTCAAAATCATGGGAAGTTACCTATGGCAATTGGTACAGGCAGTCCGGGTGATCACTCTTGGGAGGCTGTGAAAGCGCTGGGTCTGGATAGATATTTCAGCATTCTCATTTCTAAGAATGACGTAAAAATGGGCAAGCCGCATCCGGAAACTTTCCTGAAGTGTGCAAAAGCCATGAATATCGAGCCTCATCTGTGCCAGGTATTTGAAGATGGAGATCCCGGCGTACAGGCAGCAAAAAGTGCAGGTATGATGGTTACGGATATCAGGGAGTTTATTGGAGGACGTTTTTAGGAATCAGTGAATAACTCTATTTACCTAATACCAACCCTCAATACAGAGGAGTTTTGCAGTTGCTTTTTATATTTTGTAAGAATCAATATATTGTTTTCAAATAAATAACTATGCACTATGAATAACCTGATTGTCCGATTGCTACTATCAGCTTTGGCTGTTTTTGTTTGTGCCGTCATTTTACCGGGCGCCGAAGTTGATGGATTTTTAATTGCCCTGGTGGTTGCGGCTGTTTTGGCTATTCTCAACGTTTTGGTAAAGCCCTTGCTGGTACTCCTTACCATTCCGATTACCATTCTTACTCTGGGTTTATTTTTGTTGGTCATCAACACCCTTTTGATATTAATGGTCGATTGGCTGGTGCCAGGATTCAGCGTTGACGGGTTTTGGTGGGCGCTGTTGTTCAGTGTTTTGCTTTCGGTAATCAATGCCGTTTTTGGCGGATTACAAAAATCAAAATAAAAAATTCTCCATTAGAAATACTGCGGCTCAGGGCACATTCTGTGATGCTTTGGTGCGGTGAAATTGATTCTGTACTGTAGCATGAGTTCGTGTGTGCCTTTGGTATAATTTGTCAGGTCGGAGATGATATAATCATAAGCATAACTGAACTTCAGATACTTGTTTAGTTGCAATCCCAGAATACCTATGACTGAATCGCCCTGCCTGTATGAGAAGCCGATATCGATGATTTCATCGTAGTAGAGATTGGCGTTCAGGTCGAAAGCCAGAGGCATGTTATCTTCAATTCTGAGCAGGAATGAAGGCTTAAATTTAAATTTCATACTTAAATCAAACACATTGCCACCGGTGAGGTAATAATTTCTTGAATGCCGAACGTCTCTGAAGTAGTCGTTTGTTTCCGTTTTTCTTGAGGTGAGCATGTATGGTATGGAAAATCCCATATAAAACCGATCGGTGTAGTAGTACAATCCGGTTCCGAAATTCGGGAAGTAATTGATTTCACTTCCTGAGAATACCGGATCGTTTGCGTCGTAAACATTGAGGAGCGTCCAGTCGGAGCGGAGCACATCGATGCCTCCCTGGAGACCCATTGACAGCCTGCCTTTGTTTCTGAGTTTGATGAAGTATGCATAACTGCCATAGACCGACAGGTTGTTGTGTACACCGATCTGATCATCGGAGATCATGAGTCCTGCGCCGATATTCCGGTCTTTGAAACCGGTTTGGGCGGTGAAAGTAGTGAGTGTCGGGGCTCCAGGAACGTTGATCCACTGGTCGCGGTACATGGCCGTAAAGGAGGTGTACTCGTGCCGGCCGACGTAGGCGGGGTTGAGTACCATTCCGCTGAACATATATTGCGACAGCACGGGCCTTTGCTGGGCCGACAGGTTCGGCGCGATCATCATCATAAGGATGAGGACTGTAAGCAGATATTTTAGTTGCTTTATCATCTGTTTAATTCCAAATAACCAACCTTTGGTTTCGAACCGTCGCTTTTATCGACAACATAGAAGTAAGTGCCGATGGGGAGTTCAGTTCCGGTGATGCTTGCCCCTTTATTGCTGTAGCCTTCAAATCGCCTGTTCGGATCGGTTGGATCGTAGTATTCCTGTTCATAGATGAGCATGCCACTGCGGTTGTATATTTTCACATTGTTATTAAGGAAATATTCCATACAAAGAATCTGGAAAAAATCATTGAGGCCATCATTATTTGCCGAAACGGCATTATAAATGACTATGTCACCTTTCACTTCTGCTTCCGCCTCACTCGTACAGCCGTCAGTTCCCTCAACGATCACCAGGTATTTTCCGATAGGGATAAAAACCAATTCCTTTTCCTGGGCTTCAAAGCCATTATCCCCAATCCAGGTCACGCTGAACTCCCGTGTCATGTCAGAAAGCACCACCTCCGCTTCACCGGTTGCATCCATACAACTTGATGGGTAAACAATCACATCTATTTCTGGGTAATACTGTTCGTTGGCAATGCTAAACTCTGTTGGCTCGGATACGCAACCTGTGGTTCTGTCCTCCGCCGTCACCAGGTAAGTGGATGTGTCAAGATCGTAGATTTTATAATCCTCAAAATAGTTCGACAATTCATCACCACTGAATTTATTGTAGTACCTGAAGATATAATTCACCACATTACCGGAGACGGATGCCGTAGCAATACCATCAGGACCCAGACAGCTTGTTCTGTCGTTAAGAATATCCACCAGTGGCGCAGGTACCAGGCTTTGCAATGCAGTCGGTCCGGCCAACATCGATGTTTCGCAACGGGTGGTGTTGTTAATAACGAGTAATTCATATTTAAACAGTCCCAGATCAGAGGCAACGGGCCCACTGGATATCAATTCACCATCAAGTAACCACTTAAAGGTATGTCCGCTGATGCCATCCTGTGTTACGGCCGATAGCACACCATTGGCCCTTTCAGGATCACACTTGGTGACCGGAGAAACTTCGTTCACAACTATGACCGGGTTTTTGGTATCATTTTTAACTGCCACCGTAACGGGTACAGATTTACAGGTTGATAAGAGCTGATCAGTCACAACCACGGTGTAGTTGCCGGGTGCACGGTTATACCATGTATTTCCATTGAAATCCGGTGAACTTGTTTCATTAGATCCGTTGAACCATTGGTAGAAATAGCTGTTTGTGGAATTGATTACGTTTGATGTAACTACTCCATTTGCTATGGAAAGATCGCAATTTGTGTTCGGCATTTGAGAGGCCACTACTACAGGGATTGTACTGGCATCCTCGATGGTGAAAGTTCGTTGCGCCTCACAATTATTTGTCTGATTGACCACCACAACCGTGTATGCACCTGACATAAGCCCGCCAATGGTATTGCTGTTTTCGCCGGCAATGGGCTGACCTGTTGCCTCGCTGATCCATGTGTAGGAGTATGTATACGGACCACCCTGAACATATGGATTATTGCTATCCTCATTAATATCTACACCAAGCGCACCGTCCGTGAAAACCGACTGATCGCAACTGGTTACGGGTTGATAGTTGCTGACATCAAAGGTGATGATCGGATTGCTTGATGAATCGAGCACGTCCACTTTAACAGGGTACGACTCTACCCACCACCAGTTTTCTCTGGCCACGATATAATAACTTCCGGTATTGATATCATTGTAATAGGTTCCACTGTTGTTGCCTTCCAGTACCGAGTCAGGCACACTTCCCGTATTGAAATTATGATGATAAAAACTGAAGTCATAATCATCCAGATCATCGGGATTGCCCTGCAGCGCGATGTTTGTAATCTCAATGGCGCCATTGAACGGTGAACAAACCGTTTGAGGTGTAATTGCCGTCAGGAAAGTAGGCTCAAGATATTCGTATGGCAATAATACATTGTAACTCGACACGCATCCTGTATTCGGATTGAGTGCACGAATCATGTAAAAACCATTGTTGAGCGAATCGATTGATAGTGTAGGTTGATTGAGCGGATTTCCCGTGCCAATTCCCCTGTACCATTCGATATCATAAGCCGGCACAGAACCATCAGCCTCCCTGATGTCTGCAGTGAGCGCACCTGTCCAGCTCAATGGATTTGGATTTTTTGAATATTGAGGATTATCCACACTTACGGATATAATCGGATCTGTACTTGCATCGTAAATCACGACCAGATCGGTATTAGAATAACAAAGCGTTGAGTTATCCTGAACCTGTACATAATAGGTGCCTGAGCTTATGTTTTGGAATGGATCCGGATCAGAAATAAACCCGGTCTCCGGTGCATTCAGATTGTTTCGGTTAGCGTTCAGTAAAAATCCTGTCCAGGATACGCTTTCGGGTGCCAGCTCCAATACGCCATCTACGCTGATGCTGTCAATTTGGATCAGCCCATTCGGATCGCAAATAGTCTGGTCACCGCCTGAGGCAAATACCTGGATATTTTTTCTTGATGAAGGCACAACATATTCTCTGGTGGAAACACAGAAGCGGTCGAGACCATCAGTGTCGGTCACTGTAAGTGTATACGTATCCGGCCAGAGATTTATAGCAGTTGGGCCACCCGGAGCAGATATACCGGTAATTGTTGAAGTCCATTCAATGCTAAAGTTTGTAGCAACATTATCACCATCCGTACCACCAATAGCCACTGCTGTTAGTTGGCCGGTATGCCCCGGATTATTCGGATCAGGCAAGAAACAAGCAAAATCCGGACTGTCTAATATGGCGGAAATGACCGGTTTGCGGCTATTGTCGCGGATGATGACCTGTGCTGGCGGACCGAAATCACAACCTGTTGTCAGGTTTTGAGCGCGGACATAATAAGTGCCGGCAGGGATGACTTCGTTTTCGAAAGTGCCGTTAATGATATCATCAAATCCAAAATGGCCATTAAGGTCGTTGAATGTTCCGTAGTCCGCCGGATTTGTTGTGGCAAGATCAGACTCCAATAATATTGCATTATAGATTCCTGTAAATGGATTTGGTTGCGTAATGGAAGAAGTCGTATTGGTAAATGGATCATATTCTGAAATCGTCTCCACCTGAATTTGGCCGTTTGGCCCACAAATCGTTTGTGGATCTGCCAGGATGCTGGTGATCGTAACAGTGGTGGGCTGGTGTAAGAGGGTTGCCTGTCGAGTCGAAACGCAACCAAGATTTGCCCCACTAATATCAGTGACCTGAATAATGTACTGCTGCGAGGAATTATTTGCTGTTAAGCCAGAAGCAACCGGAACAGAAAAAATCTCATTAAGCAGATCAACTGAGCCTGAATACCATCTAAATTCATATTCCATTAAATCCTGACTATTTCCAGTTGAGAAAGCTTCCAGTTCGCCGTTGGCAAGAGCCGGATCGCATGCATAATCGGGGCTATTAACGTTTATGGAGATAACTGGATTTTCAGAAAGGTCATCAATAGTGATTTGACTAAAGTTTGCAAAACATTTCGTCAGATCATTTTGAGCATTGACATAATATTGTCCTGGTGCCAGAGCTGTCCAAGGCGTTGCCAGGTCATTAGATGCTATAGGATTCAGGTCATTGTCATGTAAAGTAAAACCAACATATCCAGCGGGGAGTCCGGTTCCTGAACCATTTTCCAATACATCATTTATTGTAATGCTTCCATCAAATGGCAAGCAGTTATTATTATCTGTGCCGGTAATGTCAAGTGTGATCAGATCTAATATTTTAGG
>CAYZWN010000014.1:41780-43294 GCA_964482185.1 uncultured Roseivirgaceae bacterium | reverse complement strand
ATCCGCGGTTTTGATGTGGAATTCGCCTTTGAAAACATGAAGACAATCGCATTGGCATCCACGCCACAAGGAGCGGCCTTTTCAGGAAGGCGGGGCAACGATGATTGTGTGCGATATGGCTGGTGCCCGGCTGACTCGATGTCGCAGGCTGTTTCAAGGACACTTGAATACGCATGGTCAGACAACGCCATCGGTTTGCTCGCTGATGCACTTGGTAAGCCGGAGGAGGCGCAGCATTTTAACAATTTATCCATGCATTACAAAAACGTCTGGAATCCCGAAACACGGTTTTTCCATCCGCGCAATGCTGACGGACAGTTCACGGAAGACTTTAAGCCTCTATTGCTCACTTACGTGGATAATCATGGAAAATACACGGACGATTATGTGGAAGGCAGCGCCATGCAATGGCGTTGGGCACCGTTTTTTGACGCCAGTGGTCTGATCGGGCTTTTTGATGATCAAGATTACTTCATTGAGGAGTTGAATCATTTTTTTGTCAAAGCAGACAAAAATATCGGGCATTGGTACCCGGGATCGTACTACTGGCATGGCAACGAACCGGATATCCATGCCGCTTACCTGTTTAATGAAGCCGGCCGACCCGACCTGACTCAGAAATGGGTGCGCTGGATTTTGGATCATAAATATTCAAATCGCTACGATGGACTGGATGGCAATGACGACGGCGGCACACTCTCGGCATGGTATGTATTCAGTGCACTGGGTTTTTACCCGGTTGCCGGTACGGATATTTACCAGCTTGGTACACCGCTGTTTGCTTCGGCAACCATCCAAATGGACTCCGTGACAGTTCATATGATTACAGAAAATTATGATTCCGAAAACATCTATGTGAAAAATGTCTGGCTCAACGATCGCCTGCTCAACAGAACATGGTTCCGTCATAATGAAATAAAAGATGGAGGGACACTTAAATTTGAAATGAGCGATGAACCAATTGTGAAATGAGTCACTCAATGCGTATTTTCCGGTATATTGATAAAAATTCTATTTTAACATGAAAAAGAGCATTGCTGTTTTTGTCCTCCTGGCCTGCATCGCTTCCTGTGGCACCACAGGTACAAATCCCGATCGGCCGTTAAAGCCGCCGCGCGGATTTATGAATGAAACTTTTATGAAAATCGCCTATGGGGTAGGCCTGCTCGACCTCATTGATACCAAGCCGGAAGTGCCGGATGATATTCTGGAATTGAAAGATATCCAATACAAATTTATCGATTCTGTCAGTCTGCAACTCGATATTTACAAACGCAAAGACCTGCAAAAGCCTGCGCCGACCATGGTCTTTATTCACGGTGGTGCGTGGAGAACCGGAAAAAGGGCGGATTATCTGCCTTATCTGCTCGATTATGCGAATAAAGGTTATGTGACCATCACAGTTTCTTACAGACTGGTGAAACAGGCGCTTTTCCCGGCGGCAGTTCAGGACGTAAATTGCGCTGTGAAATGGATAAAAACCCATGCAGAAGAATATGGCATTGATCCGGATC
>CAYZWN010000014.1:0-41770 GCA_964482185.1 uncultured Roseivirgaceae bacterium | reverse complement strand
TCGTTTTGATTGGGGGCTCCGCCGGAGGGCATCTCTCGCTTATGGTAGGTTACGGAGGCAAAGAGCCGATGTTCGCCGAAGATTGTGATTATCAAACCGACAGCAGCGTGAAGGTTGTGATCGATCTCTACGGGCCGGCAGACCTCACCACACCCTATGCCATTGGCACCTACCAGGTGCAGGATTTTCTGGGCACAACCTATGACAAAAAACCTGATTTGTACAGGATGGCATCACCAAAGACCTTCATTTCAACGGATGCTCCACCCACCCTCATTTTCCAGGGAACAATTGATTCGCTTGTACCCGTAAGTCAGTCAGACTCGCTTGCTGTCTGGCTTGCCGAGGCCGGAGTTCCCCATGATTATCACCGGCTCAAAGGCTGGCCGCACACCATGGATCTTGCCGTAAAGGTGAATGAATATTGCCAGTTTTATATCGATGCGTTTTTGGAGAAATACTTGTAAAGCCGCTTTAATCCGGTTGAACTGGTGATCAGTACCCCAGCAAATTCAGCATGGACTTGCTCGATTGCTCTTCGGAAAACACTTTGATGGAGAGTTTGCCGGATTTATCCGCATGATCAATGATGATGTGTTTTGGCTGTGGTATCAGGCAGTGCTGAATGCCGCCGTATCCACCCATGGACTCCTGATAGGCGCCTGTATGGAAAAATCCCAGATATAAGGGTTGACCGTTTTCCATCATGGGCAAAAACACCTCCGATGAGTGGGATTCAGAGTTATAGTAATCCATGCTGTCGCAGGTAAGGCCGCCGAGGTTCACGCGATGGTACAACTCGTTCCAGTTGTTAATGGCCAGCATGATATATTTCTGGTTCATTCCGTATGAGTCGGGAATATGTGTGATAAAGGAGCCATCAATCATATACCAAAGTTCCTTGTCATTCTGTAGTTTTGTGTCGAGCACGGAATAGATGGTAGCGCCGCTCTCACCAACTGTGTAAGCACCAAATTCGGTGATAATGTGCGGGGTCTCAACATGATTTCTATCGCAAATCCACTTGATATTCTGCACAATCTGATCGACAATGTACTCATAATCAAACTCAAACTGCAGGGAAGTTTTAATTGGAAATCCACCTCCGATATCTATGGTATCAAGTTCAGGACATTTTTTCTTGAGTTCGCAATATTTAAATATAAATCTGCTCAGCTCGCTCCAGTAGTACGCAGAATCGCTGACTCCCCAGTGAATAAAAAAGTGCAGCATTTTGAGTCTGATGCCCGGGTTGGGTTTTATTTTTTCCTCATAAAGCTTATTCACATCACTGTATCGGATGCCAAGCCTGGATGTGTAAAACTCAAAATTAGGCTCTTCGTCAGCAGCTACCCGCATACCCACCTGTAAAGGCTGGTTCACGTTTTCAAGGTAATAGTCGATTTCATTCAGATTGTCCAGTACCGGGATACAGTTTTCATATCCTTCATTGATGATCTCGGCCACATACTGTTTGTACAATGGCCTTTTGAACCCATTGCATATAATATAAATATCCTTGTCGATCTTGCCCTTTTCCTGAAGTTTTCTGATGATCTCCAGATCATAAGCAGAGGAGGTTTCGATATGCACGTTGTTATCGAGGGCTTCTTCTACCACAAAACTGAAATGAGAAGATTTGGTACAGTAGCAATACATATACTCGCCATTGTACTTATGCTTTTTCATTGCATTTTTAAACATCTTCCTGGCCTTTTTGATGTTGTGGCCAATTTTTGGAAGATAGGTGAGCTTAAGAGGCGTTCCATGTTCCTTTATGATTTCCATCAAGGGGATGTCATGGAAGTAGAGTTCGTTTTTAACCACCTTAAACTCTTCTGTAGGAAAATCAAAGGTCTGTGTGACCAGATCCTCGTAACGCTTCATTCAGGTATTTTTAAAATTAGCGGTGCAATATTGGTATTAATTTCCAATCTTTGCAACCCTTAATATTCATATTCTTGGTAAGATAGCAAATTGAGTGAGAATGAGTTTGGATGCAGTGATAAGGGAGGAAATTAAAGCGGGCTTTAAGCAACTTTTTGACCATTTTTTAGACGAAAAAGACCTGAACATTTTGCCTACCCGCAAGGATTTTGAAGGAGATTACACATTTGTCACTTTTCCAGTTACGAGGTTTTCCGGAAAAAACCCTGAAGAGACCGCCAAATTGCTTGGGGCAGAAATCACGGCGAATTCATCCTTAGTATCCGGTTACAATGTAGTAAAAGGTTTTTTGAATCTGAGTATTAGTCAGCATGCCTGGCTGGAGCTGTTCAGAGATGCCTATTTCAACAAGAACTTTTGGGTTTTGCCTCCTAATGGGAAAAAAGTGGTGATGGAGTTTTCATCCCCAAATACCAACAAACCGCTTCACCTTGGCCATTTGAGAAATAATTTTTTAGGTTATTCGGTAGCACAAATTCAGGATGCCGCAGGCTATGAAGTCGAAAAGGTAAACCTTGTCAATGACCGGGGCATTCACATCTGCAAGTCGATGCTGGCATATCAGAAATTCGGGAATGGTGAAACCCCGGAATCTTCAGGCATCAAGGGCGACCATCTGATTGGCAAATATTATGTGAAGTTTGATCAGGAGTATAAAAAGCAGATCGGCGAACTGATGGAACGGGGAATTGATCGGAATCACGCTGAAAAGGAAGCGACTTTATTGCAGGAGGCCCAGAAAATGCTGCAGAATTGGGAAAATGGCGACCACGAAGTTGTCAGCTTGTGGAAGAAAATGAATTCATGGGTATATGCCGGTTTTGATATTACCTACGCGCGAATGGGCGTAAGCTTTGACAAGACTTACTATGAGTCGGAAACGTATCTGCTTGGGAAAGCCATCGTTGAAGAGGGATTGGAAAAGGGACTTTTTTATAGAAAACCGGACGGCTCGGCCTGGGTTGATCTGAGAAACGACGGATTGGATGAAAAATTATTACTCAGGTCTGACGGCACGTCTGTTTACATGACGCAGGATCTCGGCACTGCAGACCTGAAATATTCGGATTACAGCTATGACAAGTCGGTGTATGTGGTAGGCAATGAGCAGGATTATCATTTTGACGTACTTTTTAAAATTCTTAAAAAATTAGGCCGGCCCTACGCTGAAGGTCTTTATCATCTCTCCTACGGGATGGTTGATCTACCGACCGGGAAAATGAAATCGCGTGAAGGTACGGTGGTTGATGCCGATGATCTGATGGATGAAATGGCAGAAACAGCCAAAAGACATACAGAAGAATTGGGAAAAATTGATGGCTTCGATGAAAATCAGGCCAATGAGTTGTATGAAATGCTTGCCTTGGGTGCGTTGAAATATTTCCTTCTTAAGGTTGATCCCAAAAAGCGGATGATGTTTAACCCGGAAGAATCCATACAATTTCACGGCAATACAGGTCCTTTCATTCAATACACCCATGCCCGCATTTCGGCCATTAAGCGCAAAGCGGAGCAGATGGGAATTGATTACAATAGTTTTGATATCGCCAAACTTACAGGCTTGAGCGAAACAATCAGGCCGATTTTGTTTTTGTTGAGTAGTTACAGGCAAATGCTGGAGGAAGCTGCCGAAAACTACTCCCCCTCATTGGTAGCACAATTTGTTTACGATATAGCAAAAGAGTTTAACAGGTTTTATACTGAAGAACCCATTCTGAAAGAAGATGACGAAAACTATATGAAGTTCAAGATTGCTTTTTCAATTATGGTAGCAAGCGCCATACGGCAGTGCATGTCGTTGTTGGGTATTCGTGTACCAGATAGAATGTAATTGATTCTTGAATATGGGATATTTGGGAATTTGGGTAAATGCCTTTCGCCTTCGGACCTTGCCACTCGCATTGTCGAGTATAGGGCTGGGAAGTTTTCTTGCGGCTTTTGAGGACAAAATGAAATGGCCGATACTTATTCTGGCTTCCACTACAACTGTATTTCTTCAGATACTCTCAAATCTGGCCAATGACTATGGTGATTCGCAGCATGGCGCCGATCACGCGGGACGAATCGGTCCTGCCCGTGCAGTGCAGTCTGGTACAATTTCGGAAAGTGCCATGCGAAAGGCCATTATTTTATTTGTGGTGCTGTCCCTTTGTAGTGGTCTTGGGTTGCTTTATCTGGCTTTTAAGCAAGTTGATTTGAGTTTTGCCGTGTTCCTGCTCCTGGGTTTTCTTTCCATCGCGGCGGCTTTAAAATATACCATGGGGGATAATCCTTACGGATATGCCGGTATGGGGGATCTGTTTGTGATCGTATTTTTTGGATTTGTTGGTGTCAGCGGTACCTATTTTTGCCATACCGGGTCATTTAGATGGGATACGCTGTTGCCGGCGGCAAGTTGTGGACTGCTCGCCGCGGGAGTGCTAAATATCAACAATATCCGGGATATGCAATCTGATGAGCAGGCGGGAAAAAAGTCCATTCCGGTACGCATAGGCCGAAGCAATGCAACGGTTTACCATTGGATACTGATAGTTCTTGCGGTAGCCGCCTCGCTGGTATATGTTCTGATCAACTACCACAACCCGTATCAATTTCTTTTCCTTGCATCCACACCTTTGCTCGTGTACAACGGATGGCAAATAACTACTCAAAAAGAAGCAAAAAAAATTGATCCGATGCTGAAGCAAATGGCCATATCCACCTTGCTTTTTATCATCATTTTCGGGATCGGCAATATGCTCTGAAATGTTGGATTGCTGTCTTAATTTCAATGTTTGACCATGAATCATGTCAAATTTTAAAACCTTCTGCTCAAACCCGAAGTTTAGACCGGGCAACTACTAAAATCATTCATTCTACGAATTGAAAATGTAGCCAAAGTTGATTAACTTGTGCCAAATTTTGAAAACGCGTGAGTACGAAAAAGAATATTAGAATACCTTGTACACTTTGCGCCGGAAAGGAGCATTCGTTATTTTCAGATTTACCAAGAGAAGATCTGGACGTAATATCCCAGCACAAGACGTGCATCAGATACAAAAAGGGCCAGACTCTTTTCTATGAAGGCACACGCCCGATGGGTCTGTTTTGCATCAATTCCGGAAAGGTCAAAGTTTATAAAATCAGTTCAGAAGGAAAAGAGCAAATACTAAAGTTAGCCAAGCCGGGAGATTTCCTGGGTTACCGGGCTCTGATCTCAGAAGAATTCTATAATTCATCCGCCACGGTTATCGAGGAAGGAGCCATGTGCTACGTTCCAAAATCAGATTTCCTTGAAATACTCAACAAAAATCCTGCATTTTTCAGGAAGATGGCCAAGCGGGTTGCGCATGAGCTTGGCATGATGGAGCAAAAACTCGTTACCATCGCGCAGAAATCAGTCAGAGAACGTCTTGCAGCCACCCTGATCATGCTTAAAGAAACGTATGGTATGGAGGGTGATGAAAGTGATCTGATCGATATTGCACTTTCGCGGGAAGATCTGGCAAACATCATCGGCACAGCCACTGAAACTGTTATCCGATTATTGTCTGATTTTAAAACCCAGAAACTGATCTCGCTTCAGGGTAAAAAAATCAAAGTACTGGATTACAAAGGCCTCATCAGAGAGGCGGATTTCTACGGCAGATAGCTGTAAATTTAAGCTATAATTCACACTAGGTAAGGCCATCATCAAAAATGATCAATGTCATATTTTGTAATGATTGCTATCATTCCCATATTTTTTTTTAATTCAGAATTTTGGACTTAAGATGATAATACTACGTCTTTCTCTATAGGCTAGTTATTCATCTGAAAGAATAGTTCAAAATGAAAAAGATTCTTGTTCCAACCGATTTCTCAGAGCAGTCTGAGTTTGCTATTGATCTTGCCTGTCAGATTATCAAAAAGACAGGTGGCCAGGTTATAGCCATACATGTACTTGATCATACCGGTTTGTATGATTTTTCTGCAGGGAGCAGCACGTATCCGATGATGGGCAATCCTGCCGGCATCGACATTGACCAGAAATTTCTTGAAACACTCTATGCCAATGCAGAAGAAAAGTGCGAGAAATTCCTCAAGCCTTATGAAGACGAAGGTTTTGCAGTGATTAGAAAAATAAAGGTCGGCAGTGCTTACCACTACATAACGGAGGAAATTGCCGAGGAGCAAATCGATCTGGTGATTATGGGCTCTAAAGGGGCAAGTGGTATCGAGGAGGTGCTTATCGGCTCGAACACTGAGAAAGTTGTACGCCACGCAAAATGTCCTGTGCTCACAGTGAAATCGCGCGTGCTCATAGAAAATGTAAATAATATCGTACTGGCAACAAGCTTCAGCGATGAAGATTTGCACGTAACCGATGAGATCAGGAAACTGCAGGATATTTTCAGAGCCAAACTTCATCTGGTACGCGTTAATACGCCAAACAACTTTGAAACCACCAGAAAGATCATGGAAAAGGCGGAAGCTTTTATAAAGGAAAATGGCCTCAGCAACTATACGGTAAATATTTACAATGATAAGGTAGAAGAGGACGGGATTATATTTTTCGCCCAGGACATCAATGCCGATATGATCGCGCTGGCAACCCATGGTCATTCGGGTTTGGTACACCTGCTGAGCGGAAGCATTGCCGAGGACGTTGTGAACCACGCGAAACGGCCGGTTTGGACATTCAGACTCAAACACTAATTAAATCAGAGAAGCAAATCGGGATGGCAAAATTTTTAGTTGCACTTGACGGAAGCATTTCATTTACCAGGGATTTATTCAAATTGTCATCAGAACTTTTTGATGATCCTGAAGATGGGCTTTTTGTTGGCATGGTGGTAAAAGACGTTTCTTATCAAAATAGGATAGGAAGCTTTGTAGGAGAACCTGTTTTGGCTGACGTGATGTCGAGTCCGGGTTTTTTGGATGAAGAAGACAATACCATCACAGATGTGATCAGCCAGTTCGAAATCAATGCCAAAGACAGTGCCGTCAGATATGAAATATACAACGACTTTAAGCTGACTACTCATGAAGTTGTGAAGCATAGCACCTATGCAGATTTACTGATTTTGAGCTACAGGATTTTTTATAATTCTCTCCTCGGTGAGCCGGACCCATCGACCATATACCAGATATTGAAAGGCAGCAAATGTCCGGTGCTCATATTGCCGGAGAACATTACACGCATCGACAACATTATTTTCACCTACGATAATAAGGAATCCTCTGTTTTTGCCATTAAGGCATTCAGCAATCTGTTCGATCGCAAAATGAGGGATAAGGTGGTTTCGGTCCTTACCGTTATGCCCAATGTGGACGAAGAGATTAAAAACGAGAAATTGCTGATGAACCTCGTTAAGCAACACTATAAAAACGTCGGACTTCAGTTGCTCGAGGGTCAAAATATTTCAAGGGAAATAAATAACTTTGCCCGAAACGTGCAGAACCCGCTGGTGGTAATGGGCGCTTATGGCCGAAGCAGAATATCCAATCTTCTACTGCCAAGTGTAGCGCAGTATCTTCTTAAAAAATCTAACCTGCCGCTGTTTATTGCACACAGATAACCGACGCAATGTCTAAGAACAAGAAAAACAGTTTCAAAAACAGGGAAGGGGTTGTCTATTCAACCAATCCGGAGTTCAATTATTTTGAGAATTTTCCGGGACTTCAGCCAACGCTGCCAAATGAAGAGCAGAATTTGATTGTGCGTATAGAGCGGAAAGGCAGGGGAGGTAAGGTGGTAACAATCATCGAAGGCTTTGTCGGATCGCAGGACGATTTGAAAGAACTTGGAAAAATGCTGAAAAATAAATGCGGTGTCGGTGGCACTGCCAAAGATGGCGAAATTGTTATTCAGGGTGATGTTAAGGATAAGGTTTGTCAGATACTCACTGAAAATCAATATAAGGCAAAAAAGTCGGGGTAACTCCCCTGCCTGGTACGGGAAGGCATGCCCGGGATCGCATCAAATACACCCTGGGTGGGTTTTCTGGCGCACATCATTGCTCTCCGCAATACAGCTTCATAACTTCAGTAGCCTGTCTGTAGCCAAGTTCGGAAGCGCGCTGCAAATGAGCACAAGCCGATACTGAATCACTTTTATCCAAAGCGATCATCCCGAGAAAATAATATGCCGGTGCATATGTGCTGTATAAATCAATGCACTTTTCAAAGCACGATTCCGCATCTTCTGGTCGGTTGGTGATGAAATAAGTATAGCCAAGATTGAAATGCGTGAGGTAGTTACCCGGGTCGATTTTCATGGCAAACTGGTAATCGTTTATTGCCTCATTTAATTTTTCAATTTTTACCAGCGCGTTGCCGCGATTGATATAGATATCTGCTGCTTTAGGTTCAAGCCTTAAAGCCCTGTCATAATCTTCAACTGCATTTGTGAATTCTCCAAGCTGATACCAGGCATTCCCTCTGTTGTAAACAGCCCTGTAATCACTGCTGTCGAGACTTACAGACTCGTTAAAATCGCTGAGCGCTTTGGATGTCTCTCCCAATTCCAGGAACGTAATACCCCGAAGATTGTAGGCCGGCTGGTTGTCGGGGAATTGCTCAATAACCTGGTCCAGTGTAATCAACGCTCCCTGGAAGTTACCTTCAGTCATCATTGTCCTGGCTTTACCGACCATTTCTTCAGAAGTTGGGCCGCAACTGCTCATCAGCATTAAGAGGAAAAATATTTTTAACTGTGGATATTTCATTTTTTTCAGTTTACGGCATATACAGCAGCCGTTTGTCAATGTATTGATCTTCGAACTCCAGCCTGCAAAAATACCACCCACGCATCACCTTGCTTCCGGAGTCGCCGGTGCCGTTCCATGAGATTGTATTTTCACCCTTAAACTGACCTGCCCACAAAATTGTACTGACATTTTGGCCAAGGGCATTATAAATCGTAGCACGCACCACACCGTCCCGGGGAATGGAAAACGGGATATTTATTTGATCAGAAAATGGATTTGGAAAAGGGTTCGCGGCTTCAAATGCTTCTTCAGGGATATCAATTTCAGTTTTCCAAACATTGTTGAGGGTGGTCTGGTACATGCCACTGCCATGCGTAGCAGCGACCATGGTGCCATCAGCAGAAAAATATTTCAGCATTGTTACCAGTATGTTGCCCATGGTTTCCTCTCCCTCCCTCAGCCAGGTTGTACTTTGGCCGTCCGGATCAGAGGCAGAATAAACTCCGGTGCTGGTTGCTGCATAGAATCGAGGCAAATCATCATTTCCTGATACAATTTCAATCCATCGTACCGAAGGACCGCTGCCGCTTCCATCCGGAAATTCTTCTAGGGTACCACTGATATCTTTGAAATTTTCACCAGCATCAGTCGAGTAAAAAATGCTGGGTATGTTATAATTTGAAAAGGCCACAGCGATGTTTTCACTGTTTTTCCTGTCAATCGCGATAGAGGCTACGTATGCGTTTGTTGTGAAAGCGGAGGAAGTAATTTCCATGACTTCATAATCTGGTTTCGATGCACCGGTGACCCTGAATAACCGTCCGTTGCTTGTGCCGAAATACATGGTTCCGGCGGGGTTGTAGCTTGCATTTACCGCGGTGATGATGCTGCCGGGTGCTTCGGTGCCCTCCATTTTTTCCCAGTTTTTACTTGCCGGATAATTTTTAAACAGAGGTATTTGCGATGTATTCAGATTGCGCCACATCACATCGCCACCGGCAAAGTACATGATTGACTGGTTTTCAGGAGCCAGTACATACGGGTTTACAAACAGAAGCTTATCGCTTTCCCCGCTTCCTTCCGGGTCAACCCTGGCGAAGGTTTGCATTTGCAGATTGTTGTTGAGTGTGAACCTGTAAATTTTTCCAAACTGGAATGAACCATAGTAAAAGGCTTCATTTCTGGTAATGGCCGAATAGCCGCCATCGCCGGAAAGCAGACTAACCCATGTGCTCACATCCACCGGCTTATTGGCGATCAGCGTACCATTGTCCTGTAAGCCCCCCATGATTGCACCCCGCGCGCCAAATTCATCCAGGCCGACGGTGTAAAACTGGGTGGTCACAAATCCGTTGTTAAGCGGCGCCCAGAGTGGCAATGCCCTGGTGTTGTCCTCGGTAATGAATACCCCGCCATCATTTGATGAAAGCATCTTATTGGGATTTGAAGGATAAAAAGCCAGCGCGTGTTGATCTACGAAGTGATTTGGAAAAATCTTAATATTATTAGCCGTATCGTAGCCTCCGATCCAGGCCGTGTTCAGATCAGAGCTAAAGCCATCAGTCGATCGGTAAAGGTTTGTGCCACCGAGGAACAGGATGTTGCCATTATCAGGATGGGCTTCAAGTACCATATTATAGGAGTTCTGGGAATTATAATCTCCCACATCGCCGCCATAAGCGGGCAGATTTTCAGTCAGGTTTTGCCAGCTTCCGATGGGGCGGTTATTGGACTCTGAAACGAATGTATATTTCCAAAGCATTTCTATATCGGCATTCACGCTGAAATATAATTCTTTGGCATTGGTGGTAGATGGCGCAATAACGGTTCTTGCGTAGTTTCGTGGCCAGGCAGGGGGGGTAATGGAACTCCAGAATACGCCTTCTTTGGATCTGTACACGCCTCGGTTTGGGCTCGATGATGATCGGGCGCTTTGACTTAACACAGCGTAATAGGCGCCATCTATGGTCCTGGCAATGTCAGAATAATCAGAAATGATCGACGAGTTCAGATCTGTGTCCGGGGTACTTTGCAGCTTGGAACCAAGTACCGGCGTCCATGAATTGCCACCGTCGATTGACCGGAAGATGGCGCCAACCGCCGCGAGAAACACCTCATCCTGAGCCAGGTTGCCCGGATTGATGATGATTTTGTGAATGTACTGGAACTGGCTGTTGTAGTTGTTGGCAACGCCTTCGGCAGTTGAAGCAAGCTGAGCCCAGGACTTGCCGCCATCTGTAGATTTAAAAACCCCGTCGCCACGGTATGGAGCGGCTTTTTTACTTGCCGAGTTGGCAGTAAATTCACCTGTTCCGTAGTACCAGATATGGGTTTTGCCCGGCCTTGTATCCTGCACGATGCATGAAACACTGTGAATGCTGGATGGTATGGTGGTTTTTGACCAGTCGCGACCGCCATTTTCTGATCGCCACATGCCGCCACTTACGCCACCCGCCAGGATTACATTTTCATTCGAGACATCAATTGCCAGTGCTCGGGTTCTGCCGCCAGTTGTGTAAGGGCCGATCGACTGCCAGGCTGATTCATCTTTTTCACCTCTTCTCAGGGCAGGCGCAGGCATTTTTCCGGGGATCTGCTGAGAAAAAAGAAATTCTCTGCGCCGGATATCGTGCGGAACTTCCCCTGTTGCAGGATCCACAATCATTGCCCGTTCGTAAGCCTTTCGCGCAATTGGATTTTCTCTTGAGCCAATGGCAGATTTTTCATGCTCAATAGCAGGGATTTTTCCGGGAAAAACAGGCACGGGGGGAGTGGGCACAAAACCGGAATTCCCGGCGGGTTGCTTCAATAATACAATGAAAATTGTAAGCGTGGCCAGGACAAAAAGTATTCCGGTGATCTTCTTCACGTGGTCATTTTAATTATGGATAAAAAGCAGATTACTGAATGACGATGTTGAATTTATTCAATTTGCCTTTAATGAGCTTCCCTGTTTGTTCTGCGTCGCCATAGTTGTTTTCATCACCTTTTACAACCTGAACAAAATATTGCTTTTCGTCCAGATTCTTGAAAGTAACGCGGCCTTTCGCATCAGTGAATGCCGGGCCGGCTATGGCATTTTCTTCATTATCATAGTCCTCCCTGGTTTCGTAAACTGTAACTTTTGCATTTTCCACCGGATTGCCAAGGCGGCTGATTACCGTGATACGCATACCTGTAGATAGCACCTGATAATCAGAGGTAAATCCGGAAGAGAAAACGAGTGATAAAATCATTAAAATGGCGATAGGAATACTTTTCATGTTTTTTGAGTTTAATTTGAAAGCAAATATACCCTTAGGTGAAGTCAATTATCAAACTTCTCTGATCAAAATCTGTGTTTTATTGCGTTTTTCGTTGTACTCCAAAATATTCATCGTCAGCCTCG
This sequence comes from uncultured Roseivirgaceae bacterium, assembly GCA_964482185.1. Lineage (GTDB taxonomy): Bacteria > Bacteroidota > Bacteroidia > Cytophagales > Cyclobacteriaceae > JAAUQL01. The sequence goes on along the minus strand of CAYZWN010000014.1, from coordinate 29,761 downwards.
CCGTCTCCATCCCAATCGAGCAGACTCCTGAACTCGGCCCTGTCGCCATCGATAAATATCTGGTATTTGTACTCCGCCTGGTGATCCTGCATGATGAGTGTATCACCATCGATCAGCCAGGTGCCTTTGGGTTGGTATATGAGCGAATCAAACGAATTACGGAATTCTGACACATACGTTCCGTCATCATAAATGGTAGTCATGATGGGCTTGACAGTCATTTTCAGATCCCAGTTGTCCTCATTGATATCAACTATGAAAGAGGTGTCTGAATGGTTGTATGTGTTTACCTTAACCCTCATGGAAATGTTCCTCCATTCGCCTATGATATTTTGCTCGAGCCCGGAGATGTAATCCGTGAATTCGTCCTCAGTAACTTCATTTACCTGAGTGACAAGCTGACTGTTTTCCTTTTGTCCGAAAACACAGGAATAAAAGAATAATATTGCCAGAATGAAGCGTATATTTCTCATGGATTTTAAATTGATCAGTTAAATAACAAAGGCTTTTCGACTAATGCAAACCAGGAGATTTTTGATGGTGTAAGGTCAACCTAAAAAGAAAAGAGATTGGTTTCCTGCCATATGATCTGAAGGTCATTTATATTTACAGATTCTACCCCAAACAGGCGACGTTTAACCCAAGATGATGCATTTATTTGATGATATTCTTAATATTTATGTGATTTGGAATCTAAAAGTTAAAATATGAGCGTGTTTTCAAGAAAAGAGATAATGAAGGAGTTGAAGGTGTTTATGATGATTCTGCTGGCAATCACCGCCATACCGGTGACCCTGATGGGAAATTCTGACGAAAGAAAAATTGAAGTGGAAAACGATCCGGCGGTGGTGGGCAAAAAGGTTGCCGAAAATGTGATTAACCGAAGATTTGGGTGGAGGTACCAGCGGGCCTGCGCCTATTATGGAAGTTTGATCTTTTCCGAACAGACCAATGATCCTGCCATACTGGAGAAGGTAAAGAAGGGATATCACAGTTTTTCCAAGGGTATTAAATTTAACCTGAAGGGACACGTTGACTACAATGTTTTTGGGATATGGCCATTTGAGATTTATCGTCAAACTGGTGATGCGCACTACCTGAAGAAGCCAAAATTTCTTGCGGATCATGAATTTGAGAAATTGCAGGAGGATGGCTTGTCCAGTTTTACACGATTCTGGGTGGATGACATGTACATGGTCGGATCATTGCAGGTGCAGGCTTATAAATCGACCGGAGACACTGTATATCTGAACAGGGCAGCGAGGACCATCAAGATATATTGCGATAAGCTGCAACGGCCAAATGGGCTTTTTTATCATCGGGCTGATGCCCCATTTTATTGGGGGCGCGGAAATGGCTGGGCAGCCGCAGCATTTGCTGAGATCATTCAGGTGCTACCGGAGAGCCATATCTATTATAAGGAAATACAGTTGGCTTATACCAATATGATGAAGACGCTTATCACCTATCAGGGTACTGATGGTATGTGGCATCAGTTGTTGGACGATCCTGAAAGTTATGCTGAGACCTCATGCACAGGTATGTTTATTTATGCACTGGCAACAGGTATAGATTATGGTTGGCTTTCTTTTGAAGCATATGCGCCGGTAGTTTCGAAAGCCTGGGATGCACTGGCGGCTTACGTCAATGATAAAGGAGAAACGGAGAATGTGTGCATTGGAACGAATGCCAAAAACTCAAAGGAACACTATCTTAACAGACCTACCAAAACAGGAAATTTCCACGGCCAGGCGGCTGTGTTGTGGTCAGCTACAGCGATATTGAGGCTGAATGAGCAATAGAAATTCTAACTCACTCCCCAACAATTTCCTCGACCCGGGCCATTTTTTCATCACTGTACCTGCCTGAGGTAGCATAAACAATTTTGCCACTTTTGTCCAGTACAAAGAAGTAGGGGATATCCTTCTGCTGAAAGTCGAGCGCATCTTTGTAGGGCTTCATAGAGCCTTTGTAAAACAGAATACTAGGAATCAGCCTCGGATCCATTTTTTTTAGCGCCTGTTTTTTGGCTGTGTTGGTTGCCGCTGTCTTGATGCCGGTAAACATCGGAACGAAATAAACATTTACATCATACGCACTATGGTTTCCGAACAACTGATCAATTTTCCCATCAGATTTATTGATAAATTTCCAGAATACCGGCTCCATCCATGTGTTCAGGTTATCCTCCGATTTTTTCGAGAATGCCAGGCCAAGCAATGTATATTTGTCCTTCGTGTCAACGGGAAGGTTAACAGTCTTTCCATTGGCAGTTGAGGTGCTCATGTCGGGAAATTGGTTTCCGGTCATTTGTGCGAACAAGCATCCTGGACACAGGGCCACAGCGATTATGAAAACAATGAACCGGTTCATTTAATTCTGATTGTTAAGTGAGGCATGTTGCAATTTTACCATAGAAATGCGTAAACTGATCCGGCGATCGGCACAATTCATAACGCATGTAATTTCCGCCTGATATTGGAAGGCATATTTTTTTTCTTTTCTTTGGATATAAAACAAGTCGAAATATTATTTCATCTGATCATTAGGAGAATGAAGCACTTATTATTGATTTTACTTCCGGCAGTATTAATAATATCCGCCACCAAATCCCGGCCGGCTTACAAAATATTTTCCGGGGATAAGGCAAAAGCACTTCATTTTGATAAAATGATGAAGGGTCTGAAAGATGCTGATGTTGTTTTTTTCGGAGAAAACCATAACAATTCCATTTGCCATTGGCTTCAGCTACAGGTGTTGAAGGAATTGGGCGATGCCACCGGAAAGGCTGTCATCATCGGCGCAGAGATGTTTGAGGCAGATGCCCAACTGGTGCTGAATGAATATCTGGCCGGCACGATCAAGCAGGATCATCTCGAAAATGAGGGGAAAATCTGGAAAAACTACAAAACAGATTATGCGCCGTTGGTTGAGTGGGCAAAAGCCAATTCAAGACCATTTATTGCCACAAATATTCCCCGAAGATATGCAAATCTTGTAGCCAGAAACGGCCTCGATGCATTGACAAATCTCAATCAGACAGCGAGACAATACATCGCTCCGTTGCCACTTGAAATTGATTACGATTTGCCCGGATACAAAGAAATAGCAGACATGATGGCCGGCCACATGGGCGGTCATGCTTCGGGCAGGAATATGGTTGATGCCCAGGCGATTAAGGATGCAACCATGGCATTTTTTATTGCTGAAAACTACAGGTCAGGCGAAGTCTTTTACCATATCAATGGCGCTTTCCATTCTAAAAACCATGAAGGGATTGTTTATTTTCTGAGTAAGCTGAGACCAGAACTCAACATCATCACCATTTCTGTTGCCGAACAAACATCAATCGAAAGCCTGAATGAGGAAAATGCCGGATTAGCTGATTTTGTTATTGCTGTCCCGGATGATATGACCAAAACCTACTGAGCAGGCCTGATTTGTTTATTCAATATCAGGTAAAAAATACTTGCAATACTCAGCGCCATACCGATTTTGGTGGCCAAAATGATTCCGTCTTCCCATTCCAGTGCAGCGCTTCTTTTCAGGTAGATGCCATATAACGCCCAGACAATCACAAGTGTGTAGTAAAAATTCCTGTGAAACAATAAGAAAAAGACCCCCATTCCGGTTGCAATCGAAATCATGATTATTGTCCAGATTTGTTCGGTAAGCGGTGCGCCATCATACCCGAGGTGCACAAGCACCGCCGTGGCGTTAGCAATGGTAGCTACGGTGAGCCATCCGAAGTAAATGCTGAATACAGGATAAACCAAATAGTGTGCAGTGCCGGAGACCGCCGTATTTTCCTGCCGGATATTCAGATAAATTTTTATTAATGAAAATAGCAAAACTACCATAATGAGCAGCGACAGCATGGGTAAAACGTAATGCCAGGCAAGAATCCAGGAGCAATTAGCAAGGGAACTCACTAAAAACCAGGGGCCGATGGAGCTGATGATTTCAGCACTTTCTGATTTTCGGAAGGCCCCGATGACCTGCCAGACTACAAACACCAGCAACAGCAGATATATGATGCTCCAGATGGAGAAAGTGAGGCCGGCAGGCACAAACAAATTGGGATACATATCCGATAGCGCTCCGGTGGTCTTGCCATTGATCGGAAGGGTGATGGCCAGCGTGTTCATGATGACTGTGGCTATAAAAGCCAAAAGGTTGGCAATGGCAAGGATTCTGATCTTTTGCATGGCAAATCAATTTTACGAATTTAGAAAGAATAGCTAATTAACCCTTCAAGGTTTAAATAAATCGTTGATTCATGTACAAATTGTCTGAGGTTGATGTTTGGAGGTCAAGCGGCTTTTATCGGTTTCATTAAGTCTTAATGGCCCGTTTATCTGAAAGTTTAGTATTGTCGATAAAAGTTCAATGAAAAATTTAGTTTATTTCTTCGTCGGTCTGTACTTCTTTGCGGCCTGCGCCGAGAAAGAGCATGTTTCGCATGAGTCTTTTTCTTTTTTATTTGTCACCGATATCCACTTGCAGCACGAGCGCAATGCATACCAGGGTTTTCAGATGGCAATTGATACAATGAATCAACTGGATGCCGATTTTGTACTTACCGGGGGCGATTTGGTGTTTGACGTACTCAGAGGGAATTTCAACCGTTCAGATTCTTTGTTTAATTTATATAAGTCTGCAATATCAACGATCAACAAAAGGGTGTACCATTGTTTGGGAAACCACGATCTATTTGGGATTTATCCGGAGAGTGATATAGGACCGGAGCATCCTGATTATAAATACGGCATGTTTCAGCGGCATCTTGGAGATACCTACTATTCGTTTAACCATAAGGGATGGCATTTTATCGTGCTCAATTCACTGGCTGAAAAAGACCAGAAATACATTGGCTACATTGATGAGGAACAAAAGGCCTGGCTTATTAATGATCTGGATGTTGCCGGACCGAATACACCTGTGGTAGTAGTAAGCCATCTGCCATTTATTTCTGTACAAAAGCAGAAATATCCCTCTTCAGGAGCTGTACAAGACTCCTGGATTATCAACAGAAATGAAATCCTGGATATTTTCGACAAATATAATGTACGCCTGGTTTTACAGGGTCATGTGCACTGGCTGGAAGACCTGCAAGTAGAAAATAAGACCAGGTACATTACTGGCGGAGCTATTGCAGGGCGCCCAAGCTGGAGAGGCGACTCGACCCGGGTTAAAGAAGGCTTCCTGCAATTTCAAATTCAAGGCGATGACATAGAATGGAAATATATTGAATATGGCTGGCATAAACATCCCGACAAGGTAGCCTACGTACCTGCAAAATAAATGTAAACTAAGAACCGGAATTATTTTTTTCACTCATACTGAAAAAGAAAACAGCAAGAAAAGCGGCCGCCCACGAAACGAATCGCGCAGAAATCATGGCATCCAGCGCCGGAAGACTCGTCCAGACCACGGTGACGATCGTCCCGGTGAGCATGCCCGCCAGTATGCCTTTGCCTGTTGTCCGCTTCCACCAGAGGGTGAGGAGCAATGCCGGCCCGAACGAAGAACCCAAACCCGCCCAGGCGTACGATACCATAGCAAATACCAGTTTGGATGAAGTCATGGAAATCAGAAAACCAAGCATTCCCACCCCGATTGTGATCACCCGGCTGAGAAACAATAACCTTCGCTCCGAAACGCTATCATTGCCCATCGTTTTGTGGTAAATGTCCTCGATAAATGAGGAGGTAATGACTAAAAGTTGCGAGTCGGCGGTGGACATCATGGCGGCAATGGCCCCTGATATAAAAATGCCCGCCAGCCATGCAGGCAACAGGTCATTGGCAAGGCGGGGCATGACACTTTCCACATCATCAAAGGCGCCATTTCCGTAGTACACCAGTCCGACCAGCCCGATCATGAGCGCGCCGGTAAATCCGGGAATGGCCCAGACGTATGCAATACGACGACTTATTTTGATGTTGCCGGCATGGTTGATCGACATAAAGCGCATGAGCAGGTGTGGTTGCCCCATGTAGCCTAAACCCCAACTCAGTCCGCTGATAATTACCGCAAATGCAGCCCAGCCTGTTGCGCCACCGGTCACATCGGCGAAATTGGTTCCCGTAGAAGCCAGTGCTGCATTGAGGCTATGGTGCTGCTCCATGATCTCAATAAACCCAACCAGCGGAAGCACGACCAGCGCACTGATCATGATGATGCCCTGGATGAGATCGGTCCATGCCACGGCAAGAAAACCGCCCATCATGGTATAAAAGATGATGACTACCGATCCGATGAGGATGCCGATAAAATTCGGAATCCCAAAGGTCACATTTAAGACCTTGCCTGCGCCGTTGAACTGAGCAGAAAGGTAAAATGTGAAGAAAAAAATGATAATTAAGGTGGCGGTCAGGCGGATTGGCTTGCTCAATGCCCCGAAACGTGATGCAAAAAAATCCGGCAATGTGATGGAGTCGGAAAGTTCGGATTGCGTGCGGAGCCTTTCGGCAATCACCAGCCAATACACAATAATCCCGACTACACAGCCAATCGCATCCCACATGCCAATGTATCCAGCCACATATCCAAGGCCCGGAAGACCGAGCAGCAACCAGGCAGATTCGCCCGATGCCCGCTCTGAGAAAGCGACAACCCAGGGATTCACGGCTCTTCCACCGATAATAAAATCATGATGCGACTTGTTGCGCCGGTACATGATGAATCCCACTATCAGGATCACAAGCAGGTAAAGCAGAAATCCAATCAGTGTAAACGACATGAAATTTTCAGTAAGTTAACTGGTAAAAAAGGCAATATTCCGGCAAACTAACAAACCATCAACAGGATAGAAAGCCTTATTGAACTTTTGCATGGGTTTCTGAAAGATTGTGTAACGGGTAAGGAAATATAATATCCTGAATTTCAATACTACAGGGTGACATTGATTCAAATGATGCAAAATCAATTTTCCTGATTGAAAATTTAAAATCCGATTTGTGAATATATTTTTTATTTTTGTTTTGGTTTCAGTTATAATCCTAATCGTTTCTCTTACTCGTTAACTGAAATCATTCAATCGACCGGAGGGCGTTCAAATGCTTTCCGGTTTTTTATTTAAGATAATAACATTGCTAAGCATCAGGTTTAAACTTTTCCAAAGTTTGGAACTTTGGAAAAAGTGATCATGGCAGATTCCTTTTCAGACTTACCTGTGTCAAACCTGATTCGGTAAGACGGGTCCTGCCTGCAAATAGCCTTTAGATTTACGGAAATTTTTTATTAGTCCGGATTATTCATCACAAAAATCGAAGGTTTTGTGAATGGTTTTGTAATTTACAGATAATGAATCTATTGGATACATGGTTAACCCCGATCACGGAAAATGTGCAAGCCCAATTTTGAGGAATGCCAAAACGGATTCCAATCGTTGAAAATGACCTCTGAACTGGTCTTATTGCGCATTTTTTGAGCATCGCTTTTCCGAAGCGTGTACGCGAAGGAGGCCGGGCACAAAAGTCAGAGGAGTTTTGTAGGTTAATGACTAAAGCGAAATATTGGGTATTGAATGTGGGGAATTTGAAAAGTAAGTGTGCTTGCCTGCAATCCTCATTTTGTTTTTGTATAAAGTAAAATGCATATAAAAATGAATATAAAAAGATTTTTTAGTTTAGTTTTTATCATTCCATTTCTGCTCATCGCAGGCGCCGGCCTCAGGGAAAATCCTTATATAAAAATGGAAATAAAAAGTTTCGATGTTCCGGTATTAAAGAATCTGAATGAAAATGCGGTTATGCAAATAAAGCTGCAATTAGCCGATTCTGTGGTTTCAGTCATTGCTACCTCTGTAACCGTTAACCTGGAAGGCACCGATGATTTTTCTGATATTAAGTCAGTCAGGCTTTGGTATTCGGAAGATGATTTGCATGTAAATAATCTCACTTACAAGAGCTTATACGGAGAAGAACAAACACCAGAAAAAAAGGTCACTTTCACAGGTGAACAGCAACTTGCCCCGGGCGATAATTATTTTTGGGTGTCGGTTGAGTTAAGCGAAAATGCAGACCTGCATAACAAGATTGCAATCAATATTTCAAAAATCGCATATAACGACAAAACAAGCTCAACACCCGATGAACCTGGGAATCTGACAAGACAACGAATCGGTTTTGCCGTCAGAAAACATATGGATGACAACGTGCATACCTACCGGATTCCCGGCATTGCAACCACCAATAGCGGCACGCTGCTGGCCGTTTACGATGCCCGCCGCCTAAGCAGCCGCGACCTTCAGGGAGATATAGACATTGGCGTAAGCCGCAGTACCGATAGCGGAAATACATGGGAACCCATGCGCATCGGGCTGGATATGGTCGAATGGGGCGGTCTCCCCGAAAAATTCAATGGTGTGAGTGATGCCTGCATTTTGGTTGACCCGAATTCAGATAAAATCTTCCTGGCCGGGCTTTGGATGCACGGGGTAATTGACGAAAACGGCATTTGGCAGGAAGGGTTAACTAAAGAAAGCATGGCGTGGAACCACCAGTGGCGGAATAAGGGTTCGCAGCCGGGGCTTGGTGTGAGGCAAACTTCTCAGTTCCTGATTGCCACATCCACCGATGATGGCAAAACCTGGAGCGAGCCGGTGAATATTACCGAAATGTGTAAAAAGGAAGAGTGGTGGTTGTTTGCCCCGGCGCCAGGGCAGGGAATTGTACTTGATGATGGAACGCTGGTTTTTCCAACACAAGGCCGCGATAAAAACGGGGAAACTTTTTCGAATATCACGTTTAGCAAAGATGGCGGTGAAACCTGGACGACCAGCACCCCCGCGTACGCCAATACAACCGAAAACATGGTGGCTCAGCTCTCTGATCAGCGCATCATGCTAAATGCCCGGTTTAACGAAAACCGGAATAATAAGGGAGACGATAACGGGCGCGTTGTAGTTACTACCGGTGATCTGGGGAAAACCTGGGAAGAACACCCGACATCGCGTTCAGCGCTTATAGAATCTACCTGCATGGCATCCATCCATAAACATGTGTACTTCCAAGACGGTGAAGAAAAAAGCATCCTGCTGTTTTCCAACCCGAATACAAAAACAGGCCGTTACAATATGACCATAAAAATAAGTTTTGACGACGGCATGACCTGGCCGGAAGCAAATTGGACGTTGCTTGATGAAGGAAGAAGTTATGGGTATTCCTGTCTTACTTCCATAGATGAAAACACCATAGGCATCTTGTATGAAGGCAGCAGGGCGCACATGACCTTTGAAAGCATCCCTTTGTCGGAATTACTATTACCGCATTTCAATAAGTGATTAATTCCAAACGGGCATCATATAGAATTGAAAATCGGTTTCCATATTAATGTCATATAAAGAAGCAATCAATGAAACACCGCAATTGACAACACGCCCCGAATCAAATATTCCTTTGCTTATACCCATTTCAGCGGGAGTAGCATGATTTATTAAACATTCTGGCACATATTCATCCATTAAAAAACAATAATACAATATGAACAAAATAGCTTTTCTTTTAATCCTGCTTATTACTGCTACGAGCCTGCTTGCTGAAAACACAGCATTTGAAACCTCTACTTTCAAAATAGCCCTGGATGCCAAGGGTAATTTGGTCAGCCTGTTCGATAAAAAAAATGAGAAAGAGTACCTGAACACCTCATCGGTGTCTGCCTTGGTTAGCATCAGCGTTGATGGGCTCGTCGAACAACCTTCCCGGATGAATCTCAACGGACAAATCATTTCGCTTCACTACGACAGGAATAACATTACAGCAAAGGTAAGAGTAGAAAAAAAGCCCAGCCATATATCTTTTGAGTTAATCCAACTATCCGATACCAATCAGGTCGAACTGGTTATATGGGGACCATATGATATATCCATCAGTGAAATTGTGGGCGAGTCTGTCGGCGTAGTAAGAAATTCTGAGTTCGCGATAGGCATTCAGGCACTAAATGTAAAAACGCTTGGAGGATATCCAACCGAAGAGAGCGATATAGAGCCGGCATACGACATTTTTGCTACCAGCGATTTTGTTGACTTAGAAGAAGGCTGGAGGTTAAAAAGACATTATCGGGGGCAAACGGCCAGGCTGACAGAAAATGGAAGCATGCTTCAGGCATATACCCGCAACAGAAGCAAAGACCGCATCATTTCCAACTGGGGCCACAACCATTACGTGGCTCCGGCTTTTAATGACGGAGGCGTAACAGGAAGTAAAATTGCCCTTTTTGGAAGCCCTGCCAATAAAGCGCTCGAAACCATTGGAAAAATTGAACTTGCCGAAGGTTTGCCCCACCCACTCATCGACGGCGAGTGGGCAAAAACAGCCCGGGCTGCCACAGCGTCATATCTGATTATTAATTTCAGCGAAAAAAACCTCGACCAGACACTAGAATTGACCAAAAAAACAGGATTAAAATACCTGTATCATGGACACCCATTTCAATCCTGGGGCCATTTTCCCCTATTAGATGAGGCTTTCCCCGACAACTGGGAGAGCATGAAACGATGCGTTGATAGGGCAAAGAAAGAAGACATCTACCTGGGGGTGCATACACTAACCAACTTTATAACGACTAACGATGCTTATGTAACTCCCGTTCCTGATCCAAGACTGGCCAGAGTAGGTGAAAGCATTATTGTCCGTGATTTGGATGAGAATAGCGATGAAATTTTTATTGAATCCCCGCTGTTTTTCAACCAGACTCAAAATAATACTTTACAGGCGGCAATGATAGGCAGTGAAATTATCAGGTACAGGGAAGTTTCGCAAACTGAACCCTGGCGGCTCCTGGCCTGCGTTAGGGGTGCCTTCGATACCGAACCCTCAGCCCATAACAAAGGGACAAAAATTGGTAAGCTTATGGATCATGCCTATAAAGTTTTTTTAACCGATGCCGACTTGTCAGAAGAAATTGCCATAACATTGGCCAGACTATTTAATGAAACCGGACTGATGCAGATCTCTTTCGATGGCCTCGAAGGGGTGTGGTCCACCGGTAAGGGACAATACGCCCGGGCCCTGTTTGCCAAGACCTGGTACGACCACCTGAATCCGGAATTAAAAGGGAAAGTCATTAACGATGCCAGCAACCCAAATCATTTCAACTGGCACATTAATACACGTTTCAACTGGGGAGAACCTTGGTACGCAGGATTTCGCGAAAGCCAGACCCAATACAGACTCATGAACCAGGATTTTTATCGCCGTAACCTGCTGCCTTCCATGCTGGGGTGGTTCAGCATGAATGCCCGGACAAGTATTGAGGATACAGAATGGTTGCTTGCAAGAGCCGCAGGTTTCGATGCTGGCTTTGCCTTTAACCTGAATCTCTCGCATGTGGCTGCAAATGGCGCAAGCAATGCAATTTTTGCAACCATTAATGCCTGGGAAACCGCCCGTATGGCCGGTGCTTTCACTCCGGAACTTAAAAAACGCATGGAAGATATAAACAATGAGTTCCATCTCGAAACTGTTGGTGATGGTAAATGGAATGTTTATCAATATCACATACAGCGATTTATTCATGAACAAACAATCAAACAGCCCGGCGAACCGGTGCATTCGATTTTTGAATTTGACAATCCATACGATGAGCAGCCAGTAATGTTCCTTATGGAGGTAAAACCAGTGGCAAATGAAACCACAGCAGGCATTGGGCGAATTACTATCGAACTGAACAACTTCAGTAAACTGGAATTTGAGGTTAAGATGGACCAGACGCATATGTTGAAACTTGACAATCAGGGGATTATTACCCTCTACGACAAAAATTGGAATGTTATAGAAACAATTGCAAAAAACGGGAAACTGCCTTTGGTGTCGAAAGGGAAAAACAGGTTGCTGATAGATTCAGAATTTGTTTCGGAGGGTAACGCAACGTTGAATGTTGAAATGAAAACCATTGGAAAACCAGAAAGAATTGAAGCGCCATAAATGTGACTTTAATGCCAAAACTGCGTAACAACCTGAGGTTATATGAATTACTCTCTTTATATGGCGGGTTAGTATTCATCTATTCCGAAGTAACATCTGAAATTACTTGATAGAATTAATAATTGGATTTTTGCATTTTACACAGAAAATATTTTTATGAATAAAATTATTTCATCAATCCGGATCAGCTTCGTGCTTACTTCAGTCCTTTGGATGACTGGTTGCTCAGGTAATAAGCCCGATGCAACCTGGGGGCTGGGAAGTGTTACTGAACTCTATAGAGCAGCGCCTGCCGGTGTGCAAACCCGTTGGATAAGTCCTGAGAATCCGACCGGTGAACCCGGCAAAGGTGGGATGACCAACAAGGGAGCAAAGGGAAATGCCTTCTTCGTCGTTCAGCCGGGTGAGACCCAGATCTTGCTCGATGTGAAAGGAGCAGGCATCATCAACCGTATGTGGATGAGCGGAACCATTGGCGTAAACCGGGTTCAGCGCAGGGCTGTACACATCGATATGTACTGGGATGGAGCCAGAAAACCTGCAGTATCGGCTCCGATAGGCGACTTCTTTGGGATTGGTCTCGGTCTGGAGGCCAGATTCGAAAATGTTTTTTTTTCAAACCCGGAAGCCCGGTCGTTCAATTTTTCCATACCTATGCCGTTTCGCACTGCAGCACTTATTACCATCACAAACGAATCACCTGAAGAGGTCTGGATCTGGTACGACATTAACTACCTTAAACTTAAAAAACTCCCACCCGATGCCATGTATTTTCATGCCTTCTGGAACCGGGATCCAAAAACAACCCTGGGAGAAGACTATGTAATACTGCCAATGGTTGAAGGCAAGGGACGCTATTTAGGAACAAATGTCGGAGTTATCGGCGACTCCCTGTACCGGGGAACCTGGTTTGGCGAAGGTGAGGTCAAAATATTCCTCGATGATGATAATGAGCATCCTACTCTGGTCGGAACAGGTACAGAAGACTATATCGGTACAGGCTGGGGTCAGGGCGAGTTCGTGGCGCGTTATTTCGGATCGCTCGTTTCTGATGAGAAAAATGATCTCTACGCATTCTACCGTTATCATATTCACGATCCCGTCTATTTTCATCAAAACTGCAAAGTTACCATTCAGCAAATCGGCAATTCAACAAAGCCCGATATTTTAAAACTAAATGAAAAAGGCGCAGGCATAACCCCAATATGGTTTCTGGGCAACCAAGATGGAAAAACAGTGCAACGAAGGCTACTCGATGAGGCAAATCCACCTCGTATTGAAGATGATGATTTTCCAACAATCTCTACCAATTTTTACCGCAGCGACGACGTTTCGGCAACAGCCTATTTTTATCTTGACCGCCCTGAAAATAAGCTGCCGGAGTTGCCGCCTCTTGAAATCAGGATGAAAAACCTTGAAGAATTGGTATTCAGTAAAATACAGAATTAACGACAAGACTATGGTACAAATGAAGGGTTATTGGCTTTCTTTTATATTGATTTATAATGTATTGATTGTTTCTGGCCAATCTAAACAGTGGCCCAAACTAAAACACTATGATAAACACCACATCTCTAAAGTAGCCCTTCCCATTGGCGGAATTGGTACCGGCACGGTATCCCTCAGCGGACGCGGCAGCCTTGTTGATTGGGAAATAATGAACCGCCCCGGAAAAGGTTTCAGTACGGTAACGCCTGGTAATGATGCCCCGTTTTTTGCCATACATATTCAAGATGGTGATAAAAGTTATACAAAAGGTTTAATGGGGCCCCTGCTCGACTATGAGTATGAGCATATGGAGGGCCGTCCTGTTGATCACCATGGCGTTCCCCGTTTTGAGAAAGCAACCTTTGACGCAGCCTATCCCTTCGGTATCGTAAACCTTTATGATTCCGGCCTGCCTGCTGAAGTGAGCATAAAGGCGTTTAATCCCCTGATTCCCGGCGACGCCGATGCCAGCGGAATCCCCATAGCCGTTCTCCGCTATGAAGTAACCAACAAAACCGATCAGCCAATCCTTGTTTCGGTAAGTGGTTCTATCCGTAATTTTATCGGTAAAGATGGCAGCAAATATCGTCGCGACTGGAAAGGCGACCAAATATACGAGGGAGCGGTAAAAAACATCAATGAGTTTCGGGGTGGTAATCTTTTTCAGGGCATTTATTTCAAGCCGGGAGAAGTTGACAAACTCGATCCTGCATGGGGGACAATGGCATTGACCACGGATGCAGGGTCAGGGGTAACCTGGCGCACTTCGTCCGTGCCGAATCACTGGAGCAATGCCATCCTCGATTTTTGGGACGACTTCGGTGACGACGGTATGCTGGTTGAAAAGACCGAACTTGCAGATAACGATCCCATGGCATCGCTTGCAGTTCAGCAAGAAATTCCGGCAAATGGCAAAAAAGTTTTTCAATTTTTTCTCACCTGGCATTTCCCCAACCGAAAAGCCTGGGCCAGCGAAGTGGTTGGAAACTATTATACCAAACAATACAGCGACGCCTGGGATGTCATTGATAAGACCTATCCTATGCTGGAAAAACTGGAAACCCAAACCATTGAATTCGTAAATGCTTTTTTAAGCTCCGACCTTCCGGAGGTGGTCAAAGAGGCGGCGCTTTTTAACATCAGCACCCTTCGTTCGCAAACTGTTTTCCGCATCCCCAGCGGCCACATGATGGGCTGGGAAGGTTGTATGGACAGGGAAGGCTCATGCGCCGGATCGTGCACCCACGTGTGGAACTACGAACAGGCCACAGCCTTTTTGTTTGGCGAACTGGCCTTAACTATGCGCGATGTGGAATTTAATTTTGCCACCCGTCAAAATGGCGGGATGGCTTTTCGCGCCGCCCTGCCGTTAATTTTTGACCAAACCGGCGGAACAGCTGCCGACGGCCAAATGGGTACCATTATGAAAATGTACCGCGATTGGCAGCTTTCGGGCGATACAGATTTCCTGCGAAAAAGCTGGCCTAATGTTAAGAATGCTCTGGCGTATTCCTGGGTGGAAAATGGTTGGGATGCTGATGCCGACGGAGTGATGGAGGGAATTCAACACAATACCATGGATGTAAATTATTCGGGGCCAAATCCGCAAATGCAGTTCTGGTATTTGGGAGCGCTGAAAGCAGCCGAAAAAATGGCTCTGGCTCTGGGCGACAAGGAATTTGCCCGCAAGTGTGCATCTATATTTGAGAAAGGCAGCCGGTGGACCGACGAAAACCTTTTCAATGGCGAATACTATGAGCACATGGTTCTAAATCCCAAGACCAAGGAAGTAATAACTGACTATTCGTCTCCTGAAATGCCCCGTTACCAACTGGCCAAAGGCTGCCTGGTCGATCAGTTGGCAGGACAGTATATGGCGCACATTTGCGGTTTGGGATATCTGGGCTCGGAGCAAAACATCAAAACCACGCTAAAGAGTATTCTGAAATACAACTACCGCGAAAAGATGGCCAATCATTTCAATAACATGCGCTCGTATGCCCTGGGCAATGAGTCGGCCCTGCTTATGGCCAGTTGGCCCATGGGTCGCCCCAAAGTTCCTTTTCCCTACTTTTCGGAAGTAATGACCGGATTTGAGTACACCGCCGCAGTGGGAATGTTATATGAAGGAATGGAACAGGAAGGCCTGAAGGTAATTCAGGATATAAGGGCACGGTACAACGGAGCAAAAAGAAGTCCGTTTGACGAAGCCGAGTGCGGACACCACTATGCACGGGCAATGGCATCGTGGGCTTCGGCAATTGCGCTGACCGGCTTTCATTATTCAGCCATAGATAAGCGCATGACTTTTACTTCAAAACCGGGAACATATTTTTGGAGCAACGGCTCGGCATGGGGAACTTGTACTATTTCAGGAAATTTAGCGGAACTCAAGGTGCTTTACGGAGAAATTGAACTCAGCGCGTTTACCCTGCAAGGAATCGGAACAAAAAAATTTAGCAGAAACCAATCCGTCAGGGCTAAGGAATTAGTAATCGAAATTAAGAATTGAATTATTATGGAGAACATGGAATGGAGTCGGCGCAGAATGATTAAGACATTGATGGCATCTTTAGTGACCACCGGTGCGGTAAACAACACCATTCTGGCTAACACAGCGATGCCTCTGCAAAGAAAAAACGGGGGGTCATCAAAAACTATATCGGTGATTGTTATCGGGGCCGGAAACCGCGGATGGGGGGCCTACAGTTCATATGGGCTTAATTTTCCGGATGAAATGAAAGTGGTTGGGGTAGCCGAACCTATTCCTTATCGCAGAGAAAGAATTTCGAAGGCTTTTAATATTCCTGCAGAAAATCAGTTTGAAACCTGGGAGCATGTTTTTGACCGCCCAAAATTTGCTGATGCCCTGTTTATTACAACCCCCGATGATTTGCATTATGGCCCAGCGATGGCCGGATTAGAGGCCGGTTATCAATTGTTGCTCGAAAAGGTGATAGCCCAGACATGGAAAGAGTGTAATGACATTCTTGATCTCACTGTAAAAAAAGATGCTATTGTAGCTGTATGCCACGTATTAAGGTACGCACCCTATTTTGTTAAAATGAAAGAAGTTTGTGATGCCGGTAAAATTGGCGACATCGTCAGCATACAGCACCTGGAACCGATCGAACACATACACATGGCGCATTCTTTTGTGCGTGGAAACTGGGGTAATTCAAAAAAATCAAATCCCATAATTCTCTCTAAATCGTGTCACGATACCGATATCCTTCGTTGGATTATCGATAAGCCGTGTAAAAAAGTCTCATCATTTGGTTCTCTTAAGTTTTTCAGAGAAGAAAATGCTCCGCGGGGGTCAACTGCCCGATGTACCGGAGGATGCACGGTAGAAAACGAATGTGCCTATTCGGCAAAAAAAATTTACCTCGAAAAGCGGCGGCATCTGGGACATCTCAGTCTTGAAACTGTTAACGATGAAACGATTCTGAGAGAACTGAACAATGGCCCTTACGGTCGGTGTGTCTTCAGGTGCGACAATGATGTGGTTGACCACCAGGTAACCAATTTTGAGTTTGATGAGCAGGTATCTGCCGCATTTTCAATGGAAGCTATGTCGCACTATGCAGGCAGGCGAACCAATATTTTCGGTACAAAAGGAGATATCAGGGGCGATGAAACAACACTCACCATCACGCAATTTGCATCAGGTAATCAGGAAAAATGGGATACTTCAATGGTGGAAGGTATGGAATCGGGGCATGGCGGCGGAGACCACAGGCTGGTTTACGACTTCTTGAAAGCAGTACGAGAACATAATCCGGGTGCTCTGTCTTCAACAATACAGGTATCCATGGCCAGTCACCTCATGGGGTTTAAAGCCGAGGAGAGCAGGTTGAACAACACGGTTGAAACTGTAGGAATGTAAATCAATTCAGATAAGTGATTCTATTCTGAATTATACATCAAAATCAATCCCAAATACCCGGAAATGACAGGGCAAACACATTTTCCGGAAAATGTGTTTGCCCTGAGAAGAAATGGCATTTCTGCGGTTTTTCAGCAAGCCATCAATACCATTCTCAATGTATTCCTGTCTTTCTGTTTTTTACGATGATGTAAAGAATGATGAATGCCACAATCAGGATCAGCGGCAGCACCGACATATTTCGAAGCGTGATTTGCGGACCGGCGATCTCAATGGATTTGCCCATGATTGGAAGCACCATGGATGTTGCCACAAATCCGGCGCCACCCAAAATCGACATGCCGAGCGCACCACTTTTTGGCACATATTCCGAAGCAACACCAATCATGGTCGGCCAGAAGTAACACACACCTACTGCAAATACTGCAGCTGACATCAGGGTCATAACAGCGCCCTCAGAAATACTGAGAAGAAGCAAACCGGCAAGTGAGAGAATAGCTGATCCAAGTAGTACTCCGGCCGGATTGAGTCTGTGGATCAGGCCGCCAGCGAAATAACGTCCAACCGCCATAATGCCCGTCACAACTGCCAGTATGATCATCGGGGCCACTTCATTCCTCTCGAGCAGTGCATTGATCCACTGTGTGGTGCCCAGTTCTGTAGAAGCTGTAAGTAGCATGCAAAAGAAAATAAACGGAAACAGTAGCGTGATTTTGTTTACGACCCGTCCTTCGATTATGATCATTAAGGCAATGACGCCAATTACAATATAGGGAGTTGCACTTTCAAAACTCAGGGAGAAGGAAGGAACCGTAGCAACGAGAATCATTAAAATGACAGCTATTGTTATGGTAAAAGGAGCTCCCACATTGCGCATCATTTCTTTATAGCTTACACCAGAAGTCACCCTTTCTGTTTCAGGAATTTTTTGACCAAGGAAAAGGTAACCATAAATACCGAGCGGGATAAACAAGGTGCCGACCAATACCTGCCATGGAAGGTTGAAGCTATCCATAATCAGCGAGGCAAGCAGACTTCCCACTACAATGCCACCGGGAAACCAGACATGAAATCTGTTGAGCATTCTTGTTTTTTGGTTTGGGAAGATTGTCGCAACAAGCGGATTGCAGGCCGCTTCCACGCTGCCATTTCCAAGGCCGATAAAAACATTGGCAATAAACAGGGAAGTCATGTCTTTGGCAAACAGCAACAAAACAATGCCCACGAAGTGCATCCCAAATGCCATCCAGACAATGGTTCTTGTCTTGACTATATCAATAAAATAACCTCCGGCAAACATGGCCACAGCGAACCCCCAGAACGCGGGCCCAAAAGCACGACCAACCTGCTCTTTTGTGAGACCATAGTCATCGGTAAAGACACCTTCTATTTTTGCCCTGATGGCAAAGGTGATCGCGGTTACGAGCAGCGCCAGGCAACTCGCAACAAACAGTCTTTTAGTGTTTACATTTTCCATAATTGAATAATTGTTTATTTGGGTTTGAAGAATTCGATTTCAGGAGAAATTTTGGGCGGGTTGCTCCGACACAGTTTTTCATGCCTGGTATTTTTAGGTGTTTTCTCATTGTCCGGTTATACGTAAGGATACCGCAATCTATTATTCAGGATACAGACAAGACGGTTATATATCTCCATTCTATAATGTAATTGCAATGCGAGCTTAGCCTTAGATCGTTTAAATATACGCATTCAGTCAAAATTACAAAATTCATATAGTGAAATATACCATAAGACACTATTGGTTCTGTCAGATTCGCCTTTCATCCCCTGGTAAAACATATATCTGAAAGCCAGACAAGAATCCATGCTTTTGCATTGCTTTCTCACCATTCATCATTAAATTCACTCAGGGTGATTAACCCGGAGTTCTCCTATTCTACAACCAAATATTTAACGTCATGTCAAAAAAAATCGAAAGTCTTCTTGGAGCAGAAGCTGATAGTCTGCTCACCTATAAGGCCAAATTTTCGGCCGAACAGTTGCATCTGCCTGGTCCGGATTTTATCAATCGTGTTTTTGCAGATTCAGACCGATCCGTTCCTGTTCTGCGCAACCTGCAAACAATGTTTAATAATGGCCGGTTGGCGGGTACGGGTTATCTTTCCATATTGCCTGTTGACCAGGGGATTGAGCACAGTGGTGCAGCATCTTTCGCTCCAAATCCAATCTATTTTGATGGCGAAAACATTGTAAAACTTGCCATTGAGGGCGGATGCAATGCAGTGGCATCTACCTCAGGAGTGCTTGCCTCCGTAGCACGAAAATACGCGCACCGCATTCCGTTTATACTCAAAATCAACCATAACGAATTGCTGACCTATCCAAATAAGTCCGATCAGATTATGTTTGCAAGCGTTGATCAGGCATTCGATATGGGGTGTGTGGGCGTTGGCGCGACGATCTATTACGGATCTGAGGAAAGCACACGCCAGATTCAGGAGGTTTCAGCCGCATTTGAACGCGCGCACGAATTGGGGATGTTCACGGTATTGTGGTGCTATCTGCGCAATCCGGCCTTTGTAGTCAATGGTGTTGACCATCATACATCTGCAGACCTCACGGGCCAGGCCAACCACCTCGGCGTCACGATCAAGGCGGATATCATCAAACAAAAGCAACCGGTGAGCAATGGAGGTTACAATGCGCTGCAGGGTTATGGTAAGACACATAAGAAAGTGTATTCCGATTACACAACGGATCACCTGATCGATCTGACCCGCTGGCAGGTAGTGAATAATTACCTCGGCCGCGCAGGCCTCATCAATTCCGGCGGAGGCTCCGGTTCCAATGATCTGGCCGATGCCGTAAAAACGGCAGTCATCAATAAGCGTGCAGGCGGCATGGGGCTTATATCGGGCAGAAAGGCATTTCAGAAACCCATGAAAGAAGGGGTCGAGTTGCTCAATGCCATACAGGATGTGTACCTCGACAAGAGCATTACCATTGCATAATTTTGCGGATTGCCAATATACAGGTAATCCATTCTTGAGATGTGCATATGAAATCAAAGCAAGAAAGGCGACCACGGCCGCCTTTCTTGTTTTCTATTTGCTTCTAAGTTAGAAAACTGCTTCTTACAACACTTTGATTTTTATATTCTTATACCATACATCATCGCCGTGATCCTGCAAACCTATGTGGCCTTTCTCAGCCGGATCCACAAAGTTTGGCCAGTCTTTGAATTTGCTATCTGCCACCATGTCTTTCCATTTATCCGTCCAAAGGTGGAATTCAGCAACATTTTTACCGTTCTGGTTAAAGATTACCGTACCCTTATAAACAGTGATCAACACCTTATTCCACTGCCCCACGGGTTTTGCATTTTGTGGTGTAGCCGGTATCAGATCGTAAAGCGAGCCCGCCTGTCTGTTACCATCGCGGCCGAGCTTTGCATCGGGGTGCTTGTCATTATCAAGCACCTGCATTTCAGGAGCTGACATGTAAATGGGTTGCCCCTCGATTTCCTGACCCAAAATAAAAATACCGCTGTTTCCTCCTTCGGAAATTTTCCACTCAAGTGAAAACTCAAAATTCTGATACTGCTCTTTGGTTATGATATCTCCACCATCCCTGGCACCGGCTTCTCCTCTGCCTGAGCCCTGGCATTTAACAGCACCATCTTCGATGATCCAGCCTTTCGGGAATTCCTGCTTTCCATAGCCTCTCCAGTGTTCCGTAGATTTGCCATCGAACAACAAAACCCAACCTTCCTTTTTTTCCTTTTTACTCAGTGTGTTATCGCCACCTTTTTGAGCGTAAGTAAACAACACAGCTGCCATAAGCGCGATGATTAAACTAATCTTTTTCATTTTTCTTTGACTATAATTTTTGATTTTCCAGTATTCATAGAAAAGTAATGGCTCCGAAGAACCATTACTTTTTATTTATTTAACCAAATAAAACCTTTCTTTAAACTAAGCAGGCATATCCGGCAGCGACCAGCCATCCCTGTAGGTGTGCTTTACAAGCTCTTCAGCGTATGCTTTTGCACCTGTTGGCTCAGTCCAGGTTTTGTCGAATGTTGGGTGACCATCATTGATCTCGAATCCATCCTTGATGACGGTTCTGATCTGTTCGCTGTCTGAAATATTGGTAAATTTCATGTTCTGGCCGTCCCATTCCAGGGTTTTGTTCAGTGCCTGCAAACGAACTGCGAGTACGCCCATTACCACCATTTCGTTAAACGGACCTGCCTCTTTAAAGTCGGAAGTCAGGGCTCTTCTGTTTTCAGGACTCTCCTTGCACGCTGCAATCCAGTCGGCTTCATGTGCGCCTCTGCTCCAGGATTTTCCGAGTTCTTCTTCAACGCGCCGTTCTGTTTTAGCGACTTTTGGCGTTTCTTTTCCAAGAATTTCAGGCTGCACGCCATAACATCCTGTATGAATAACACCCTTTGTTCCATAGAAGAATACGCCTCCACCTGATTTATTTGGGTTTTTACCGGCCGGCCAGTTATCGGGCATCATCGGCTTGATTCCGCCATCGTACCATGAAACTTCAACTTGTGGCAACTTGATTTTTCCTACTTTTCCTCTTTCAGGGAAGGTGAGCTTCACTGCCTGTGCAGAAGGTGCGCATCCGTCGAGCAGCAAAGTAGAACTTCCTTGTGCTTTTGTCGGATAACCCAATTTCAGGGCCTCGAAAACGGGATGAAGGATATGGCAGGCCATATCTCCCAATGCTCCGGTACCGTAGAGCCACCAGCCTCTCCAGTTCCATGGATGGTAAATGTGATTGAAAGGAACCATTTGCGCCGGTCCTGTAAAAAGATCCCAATTGAGTGTATCAGGAACCCAGTCGCCACGCTCGGGAGTGTTCAAGCCTTGTGGCCAGATTGGCCTGTCTGTGAAAGACTCCACTCTTGTGATGTCGCCTATCGCACCACTCCAGATTAGTTCGCAGGTTTCAGCAACACCGGCACCTGAGGCACCCTGGTTGCCCATTTGGGTGGCTACTTTGTGCTTGGCAGCAAGCTTGGTGAGCAGGCGCGACTCGTAAACAGAATGCGTGAGGGGCTTTTGCACATAAACGTGCTTGCCCATTGTGATTGCCTGAGCAGCAACGATCGCGTGCGTATGGTCGGCAGTGGCGACCATTACTGCATCAATGTCATTGCCCATTTTGTCATACATTTCCCTGAAATCCCAGAAGCGTTTTGCTTTTGGATAGGCATCGAATGTTCTTTGCGAATATTTCCAGTCCACATCGCAGAGTGCTACAATATTTTCTGAATTCATGTTGTCGAGGTTAGCCTTACCCATTCCACCAACACCGACACCTGCGATATTCAGGGTATCACTGGGGGCTTTGTAACCAACTCCTCCAAGCACGTGTCTTGGAACAATTGAGACCGATGCAGCAGCAGCCATGGTGCCGCCAATGAATTTCCTCCTATTCATGACGTTTTTCCCTTTATTTTTCATAATAGCTTATTGATTTGTTTAAAAACTGATTGATTTATATATAGTAAATTTAAAAAATTATCTTATAAAAGCTCATTATATGACCATCTGATTCATTTTTCATAATCCAGATCGGTTTCGCGAATGATTGCTTGACGAATCTGAATAGAAATTGTTTATGGTGAATATCCTGGTGAAAATATGACATTGCATGCTACTTTCATAATCAGGGTTTACGGTTTATTTCTCTTTTTGTGATTAATAAATTAAAAAAACCAATCGGGTATTCCTGGACTGAAAAATAATCACATTGCAATTTAATATTTTGAACTGTTTTTGAAAGCGTTTATTTCAATATTCCGATTTCAGAAGCGATAATTTTATTGACTTGGGTTATTCAAATTGCCTCATTCCGTCTGCAAATCCTAAAAGTCTTTCAACGGAGTGAAGGAATGGAGAATGTTTTTATATTTGCTTTTTTTACATCCTTTAAATAATAAGAAAATGAAAAAAGTTGCAATAGGAATTGATATCGGAGGCACCAATACCGCGCTCGGAGTCGTGGATCATGACGGCAAGGTACTTTACACCAAAAGCCCGCAAATACCTACACCTAAAAAGGAAGACAATCCCAATGGAGATCCGATGAAGTCAGCCTCAATTCTCACTGCTTACATTGACTTATTGGAAAAGGAGATCAAAGCTGCGATGAATGCACTGCCGGACACAAAGGTGGTGGGTATTGGAATTGGCGCCCCAAACGGGAACTATTACAGCGGAACGATAGAATATGCACCCAACCTGCCTTTTGTTGGTGTTGTGCATTTTACAGACCTAATTAAGGCCAAATTTCCACACATGAACGTGGTGAGGATGACCAATGATGCCAATGCGGCTGCATTAGGAGAACTGACCTATGGCGGGGGCAAAGGAATGAGAAACTTTGTGATGATTACGCTGGGAACCGGTCTTGGCAGCGGGTTGATTGTAAATGGCGACCTGGTTTATGGCCACGATGGTTTTGCCGGCGAAATTGGCCATACAACCGTTGTGCCCAATGGCCGATTGTGCGGATGTGGCGGACTTGGCCACCTTGAGGCTTATTGTTCGGCCACTGGTATCAAGCGCACCGTCTTTGAGCTTCTTGCCGAATACAATGACAGCGAGAGCATATTGGCAAAAATTCCATTTAACGATATGAATGCAAAAGTGGTGTTCGATGCCGCAGAAAAAGGTGATTCAATCGCCAGAAAGACATTTGAATATACAGGAAAGTTGCTAGGAAGAGGCCTCGCCGATACAGTTGCGCACTTAAGTCCGGAAGCCATATTTCTCTTTGGTGGCGCAGCTGCTGCCGGTCATTATATTTTTAAGCCGACAGAAATCAGTATGGAAGAGCACCTGTTGCCGATTTTTAGAAATAAAGTAAAAATCCTTCCATCGGAGCTGCCTGAAGGTTCCGCCGCCATTCTTGGTGCCAGCGCTCTCGTTTGGCAGGAACTTTCAAAACAATCATAAATATCATTTAATCATATATACGTAAAGCCCCGGAAGCTTCATGCCTTCGGGGCTTATTATTTAATAATGTCTCAGATGAATTAAGCGAATCAGGAATGAATATACTTAAATCTGTCGTAGCACTTGATTTCGCAATTCCTTAGGTTATTTACCGGAGCCAATACTTCAAAAACAAATTCCTTGCTCCAATAAAGCGAAACAACCAGGTCGCCCTTGATTATTTTGTGGATCAGGATTGCAGTCTTTTTAAGATATTCCAACTGCTTTTTATATGATAATTTGGAAAATGCTGAAGGTGTCATACTCATAAAAATTTATTAGTCCCACAAATTCTACCGATCCAATGCGTACCGTGTATTTTTAAATACAGCCGGGCAGATAAAAGTAATCTTTGTTTTATTATATTTTTTCTTCTAATAATTATTATTTATTACATCCACCAGATTTTTTGTTGTGCGGACTTTTGAATACGGATTGGCCATTAAAAAGGTTTCGAACGAGACCTGAACAGAGGAATGAAAATACATTTTTAAAAATATGCCAAAATACCCGGTAAGGCATCCCTCCTCCAGGTATATTCAAATCCAGATTCACAACGCATTTCCGGACTTTCGCATTGCCTCAACGATGGAGATATTTTTATTAATAAGCTCAACGCGTTGTCTGACGCATTTTCCGGTTGCATAGCCGTCTTCCGGCGTATTTTCGACATAGTCAAGCAGCTTTTCAACTGTTGTGGCAGCCACATGCATGCGCGTGTCGGAAGAGGCATAATAGATGAATACATCTCCATTATCGCGGGCTACCCAGCCATTGGAAAAAGCCACGTTCGAAACGTCACCGATGCGCTCTTCATCCTGAGGAGCCAGGAAGTAGCCACCTGGTTTTTTAATCATTTTGGCAGGATCCTCCAGATCTGTCAGCAAAACATACAACACATATCTCAATCCGGCGGCAGTATTTCTTACACCATGAGCCAGATGCAGCCAGCCTTTTTCTGTTTTGATTGGGGCAGGGCCCTGGCCACTTTTCAATTCGTTTATGTTGTGATATACATTGGGGTCAATGATGATTTCATTTTCGATAACGGCATGTTCCATATCATCGGCAAGTCCGAATCCGATGCCGCCTCCGGAGCCGGTTTCGATGAATCCGTCCATCGGCCTGGTGTAAAAGGCATATTTTCCATTAACAAACTCCGGGTGTAGTACACAGTTGCGTTGCTGCGGACTTGGCGTCTTCAGGTCATCGAGCCGCTCCCAGTTCAGCAGGTCCATCGATCGCACGATGCCGCACTGGGCTACAGCCGAAGAATTGTCGCCGGGGCCGGCATCAGGGTCTTTTCTCTCAGTGCAAAACATGCCGTAAATCCATCCGTCCTGGTGTTTGATCAGACGCATGTCATACACATTGATGTCCGGATCACTGGTTTCGGGCAGGGTGATCGGGTAATCCTTGAACCGGAAATTGTCGGTGCCGTTTTCGCTTTCCGCAATGGCAAAAAATGACTTTCTGTCCCAGCCTTCAACGCGCACAATGAGGCATATTTTGCCCCGATGCTCTATGGCTCCTGCATTGAATGTGGCATTAATACCCATTCGCTCCATCAGATGCGGGTTGCTGTCATAGTTAAAGTCATACCTCCAGAATAGCGGCGTGTGCTCATCTGTTATTACCGGATACACATATCTCTGATATAACCCTGTTGTTTTCAGCTTGGGGTTGTTTTTTCTTGTTATCAGTTCCTCATGTTCTTTCAGAAGGTTACTCAGTTCCTTTTCGAATAGTGCTTTATCCATGGTAAAATGATGCTGGTTTTTGTTGAAAAAATTATTGGTTTAGAAAATCCGAAATTACCTGATTATTTACTGAGTAAAAAATTTTTGATTGATCATCATGGACTTTTTGCAGGTTTAACAAATAATTATCGACGGCATGTTGTACTTTTCCAACGACATTTATCATTTTTAGAAATCTGTTTTTTTTGTAACCAATTCTTTGAAAATATGTCTGAGCAAAAAATAAATTGTATTGGCGTAATGACCAGCGGAGGTGACGCTCCGGGCATGAATGCCGCAGTTAGAGCTGTTGTGAAAACAGCTTTAATCAATCACATTGATGTCTATGCCATATACCAGGGCTATCAGGGAATGGTTGACGGTGCAGATTCGATCAGAAAAATGGAATGGGATTCTGTAGGGGGAATTTTACATAAAGGCGGTACAATTATCGGCACTGCGCGCTGCAAAGAATTTCGGGAGCGGCAAGGCCGGCTCAAAGCCGCTAAAAACCTGATCGATAAGCATATTGACAATCTTGTGGTGATAGGTGGTGACGGAAGTCTTACCGGGGCAGATCAGTTTAGTCGGGAATGGCCGTCGCTGTTGGAAGAATTGGAGAAGGCGGGAGCAATCACACCCGAACAGAAATCATTGCATCCCAGAATGAATATTGTAGGGTTGGTAGGATCGATCGATAACGACCTGTCCGGAACAGATATGACCATCGGCGCCGATACTGCCCTGAAACGTATTGCTGAAGCGCTTGATGCCATCAGCAGCACAGCGGCAAGTCATCAGCGCACATTTGTAGTTGAAGTGATGGGGCGCAATTGTGGTTACCTTGCACTGGTGAGCGCGTTGTCGTCCGGATCGGATTATGTGTTTATACCTGAAAGGCCTCCAGAAGAAGATGACTGGGCCGCTGCGCTATGCGAAAAGATATCTTCCAACAAAAAAGCCGGAAAATCAAAAAGCATGATCATCATTGCTGAAGGGGCCATTGATAAATATGGGACTCCTATAACAAGCCAGGAGGTAGTTGAGGAATTGAAAAATCGCATTGGTGAAGATGCGCGCATTACCATTCTCGGGCACGTGCAACGGGGTGGCGCACCAACAGCATTCGACCGGTATATGAGCACCGTGCTTGGCTATGCGGCAGTGATGCACCTGATCGAACACGGTGAAGACACAGAATCAAAAATTATGGCTTTGCGAAAAAACAGAGTGGAGGCCATTCCTTTAATGGAAAGTATTAAAGAAACAAAATCCATTGCCGGTTTTATAGCAGAGAAGCAATACGATAAAGCCATCCAGCTCAGGGGGGGCGGATTCAGGGTTTCTCTGGAAACATTTAATACATTGAGTCATGCGCAGTCTGCACAGGAAGTTTCGGCAGATTCATTGAATATACTTGTGATGAACGTGGGTACGCTTGCTCCAGGGATGAATACCGCGGTAAGGACTGCTGTCAGGCTGGGCATCGACCGCGGGCACAGGGTTTATGGTGTGCGAAACGGATTCAAAGGATTAATTAATGATGATATCAATGAGCTGAAATGGATGGATGTTGAAGATTGGACTTCAACCGGAGGCGCTGAACTTGGCACAAACAGGAAAGAGCCTGAAAACAGGGATTTTTATGAAATATCCAAAAACCTTGAACGACGGAAGATTCACGCTCTGCTGATCATCGGAGGAATCAATGGCTACAATTCGGCACATGTTTTACTTAAAAAACGCAATGAATTTCCCGCTTTTGAGATACCCATCGTATGCCTGCCGGCTACCATCAACAACAATCTGCCAGGCACTGATTTTAGTGTCGGCGCTGATACTGCGCTCAACAGCATAATTGAAGCCGTGGATAAAATCAAAGAATCCGCCGTTGCCAACAAGCGGGTTTTCGTGGTCGAGGTTATGGGCCGCTACTGCGGATTTCTAACCACACTGAGCGGCCTGGCTACGGGTGCCGAACGCGTATATCTTCACGAAAATGGCATCAAGCTCCAGGATTTACAAAATGATGTAAATATGTTTAAAAAAGCATTCAATGAAGGCAAGCGCATGGGATTGGTGATCAAAAGTGAATATGCCAACCAGGTTTACACTACGCCCTTTATCAGTGCGCTATACGAAGAAGATGGTGGTGAAATATTCGATGTGCGGGAGTGCATCCTCGGTCATTTGCAGCAGGGAGGAAACCCAAGCTCTTTCGATCGCTCCATTGCTACACGTATGGCTGCAAAAAGCATTGACTTTCTGATAGAAAATGCACGCGGTAATAATCCTGAAGTAGTGAGCATCGGTCTGCATGGTGGCCAGTTCGATTTTAGAAACCTTTATGATCTTGAGAGGATGATGGATGCCAGATACGACAGGCCAAAAGAACAATGGTGGATCAGGCTTGAAGAAATTATCAATTTATTCGGAAAGTCATCAGTCTGATATGCTCATCACACCAAAATTGTTCATTGGTATTTTCACAATTTTTTTCGCCTGCAATCCAAATCAGGAAGAAAAAAAACCTGAAAAGCAATTTTCGCTGGAAGATTTCTATTCAGCGAATCCGGCCGTAGAAAGCAAGGTGAATGCGGTATTTAGCAGTCTGGACGAAGTTGAGCGGATTGGTCAAATGATTGTGCCGGCTGCAGGCACAACGGGTAAACCAACTACCGCAGTTGACAACCTGATCAAAAAGCGCGCGATCGGCGGCGTATTAATGCTGGGAGGAGAAAAAGAATACCTGCGCCGGCTCGGCCAACATTTCGACAGCCTGGCCAAAATTCATAATGTGCTCCCTTTGATTTTTAGCGCTGATGCTGAGCCGAGCCTGATCAACAGGAAAATAAAAGGAACGACTTCAGTGCCTAAAACAATTGAATTGAATTCGAAAGCCACATGTGATTCTGTGTCGCGAATCATCGCACGCGAACTGACCTCATTGAACATCAGGCACAATTTTGCCCCGGTGCTCGACATGAGTCCCGACAACGAGGCCATCACCAACAGGAGTTTTGGCAGCGATCCTAAAGCAGTCATAGCTCTAGCCGGTACTTTTATCCGGGCTTCACAGGAAAATCAGATTGCAGCCACAATTAAGCATTTTCCCGGGCACGGTCTGGTAAGTGGCGATACGCACCAGCAACTGGTAACAATCGATGGACACATGCAGGAAGTAAGCAACTACAAACCTCTGATCGAAATGGGTGTGATAAGTGTAATGGTGGGCCACATTGCGGTTATAAATAATGAACGCTTCAATACCGATGGATTGCCTGCAAGCTGCAGCAAAAGGATTGTGACAGATCTTTTGAAAAAGGAGATGGGCTTTCGGGGTATTGTTGTGACAGATGCCATGAATATGGGCGCGTTGAAACAAATTGAAAATGCATCACTGAAAGCTATGGAAGCAGGATGTGACATGATTCTGATGGAACCCGATGAATTGAAACTTTTGGAACTGGCGATTGACAAGTATCATAACGATGTTGAATTCAGAAAACAGATTGATGAATCGGTCCGGAAGATTCTACGCCTGAAAGTGTGCCTTAACCTGATTTAAAACAACCAGGCAGCGACTACTCATTTTTTGCAAGATGCTGTATCTGATGATTCAGACCAACCATGCAGGAGAAATACGGATTGAAATTCTTATGATGCAGATTCGTAAAAAAAGAAATGGTCACTGGTCAAAAGTCAATGTGAGCCCTCATGAAATAGGTTGACAGG
>CAYZWN010000013.1:0-43837 GCA_964482185.1 uncultured Roseivirgaceae bacterium | reverse complement strand
AAAAAAGCCGGCAAGTGGCAGAATATGGACATCACACTCTGTGACAGCCATCTGACTGTAATTTTAAACGGGAAAAAAATCATTGATAATCAGCCGGTGGAAGGTATTACAGGCGGCGCACTTTCTTCTGATGAATCCCAGCCCGGCCCGCTTTATTTACAGGGCGATCATGGTCCGGTGAGTTATAAGGATATTATACTCACGCCGATCATTCGCTGAAAGCAATTTGCCTGAATAGGAATTAATTAAATCCACTCCAAGGCCAAATATTGGCGATAGACCCCGGCCTCCGGGCCGGGTTCTGCCCGTATGCTGAAATGATGTTTTATCGGCAAAAATCCATAACCTTTTCCAAAGTTTTGAGACTTTGGAAAAGTTATAGAATCAAACCAACCCGGGGCACGCCGCAATCAACCCTTTTAAATATTTGACATTTTTCCGGCATCCACGCCCTGCGCACAGGCCTGTATTAACCATCACTCGTGGGAGGCGAGCGATTGCCGTAAAATCGTTATCGATAGCGCTTTCAGGTTACTGAATGAATTTAATTTTTTCCTTAGATTGTAATTTGTAACAAAGTACTCATTCTATGAAAAAACCCACCCTGCCCAAACTGCTTGATCTTTTATGGAAAGATTATATAGAAATAAACCCACCTGCCCTGCGTGTTCATGACTTGTTCAAATCCCAAGGTGAAAAAGTAGTCAACGACCATATCGCGTTCCGCACCTTCGACCACCCGAAGATCGATATCGATGTAATTGCAAAAGTCTTTACAGAGCTGGGCTACCGGCCTATGGGCACCTACCATTTTC
Source organism: uncultured Roseivirgaceae bacterium (assembly GCA_964482185.1). Taxonomy (GTDB): domain Bacteria; phylum Bacteroidota; class Bacteroidia; order Cytophagales; family Cyclobacteriaceae; genus JAAUQL01. Next base: position 43,022 of record CAYZWN010000013.1, on the reverse strand, counting down.
AAGTGAAAAAACTTTTTGCTCGGCACTTTGAACACAGCGACCCCGATATGCCATTGATTTTCATCAGCCAGCTTGAAACTGAAAAATTTGATGAGAAAACGAGAAAAATTATCCACACGTTAATTGATCAGATACCAGAAAATCTTAGCCATACTCCTGAATTTATCTGTAAAGGCCGCCCATGGTCAGTGCGCTATGCGAATTATGAAGCTTTAAAAGAGGTGAGCGAGTACGCGGCCTGGATGGCAGCTTTTGGATTCCGGGCCAATCATTTTACAGTCAGCATCAACCACCTCAGAAAGTTTGACAGCGTGAAACAGGTAAACACCTTCCTGAAGGACAATGGCTTTCAACTGAATGAGGCAGGCGGGGAAGTAAAAGGCTCTCCAGCCGTATTTTTAGAACAATCTTCAACCATTGCCTACAACACCGAAGTTGATTTTGAAGATGGTAAATACCCCATCCCGGCATGCTATTATGAATTCGCCAGGCGATACCCCATGCCCAATGGCAAATTGTTCAGAGGCTTTGTCGAAGGCTCAGCAGACAAGATATTTGAAAGCACCAATAAAGGCCAGGATTTCAATAAGTAAAAACATATACATGCAGGGCGGTCATAGATTTACAAATTTGACCATTTTCAATGGCACTGGGAATATGACATTTTGATAATTCAAGTGTAATATTTTGATATTCAATGGAAATATCAATATAATGTGGTTTGAAACAGTTTCATAAGAGAAGCGCACAAGTCAATGTTGCTTTGTAGATAGATCATATCTGGAATTTCAGGAGATTACAGGTAAGGCTTTTGGATATATCTACATACATCCATTTGGCATCGCAGGGACCTTTTTATGGCTGATTCAAAAAATTGACCAATAATTTCACCATTACCTATGAACCAGCCTTTAAAGCCGCGAATCAAACTTCCCCATGTTTTCATATTTCTTTCCCTGATAATTCTGGCAGCAGCCATTTCTACCTATTTCATTCCTTCGGGAAGTTATCAAAGGATTGTTAAAGAAGTTGATGGCGTAAATCAGACAATTGTGGTTCCCAATACCTATGCTGCAATTCCCAAACACTATTCACTGGAGGGTTTGATCCTGGCCGATCCGCAAAATGGAAAAGCCACGCCGGTTAGCTTGTTGGGGTTGTTTACTGCCATTCCGAAAGGTATGGTCCAGTCAGCAGGCCTGATATTTTTCATTTTTACAATTGGCGCAGTTTTTTCGCTGATTCAGGAAACAGGTGCTGTGTCGGCGATACTTTACAAGCTGATGCAGAAGTTTAAAAAAGCTCCTGTCTTACTTCCTGTAATTATATTTACAGCTGTTGCCATTGGATCCACCTCCCTGGGAATGGGCAATGAGTTTATTCCAATGATTCCACTCTTTCTTTTGGTTTCAAAAGAACTAGGCTACGACAGGTTATTTGGTGTATCGTTCCTACTGATGGCCGAAGGCATCGGGTGGGCAGCAGGGGTGACTAATCCGTTCAATCTGCAAATAGCACAGCAAGTCGCAGAACTTCCAATCGGTACAGGCATCTTATTCAGGTTCATTTTCTTTATTGTGTGCTTTGCCATTGGCATCAACTTTTTCCTGAGATATGGACGAAAAGTGAAAAATGATCCTTTAAAATCAGGCATGAAAGGCGATGCTTTTGAACTGGAAAATATATCGGAAAATAATGTCAAATTAACCCGTAAACACAAATACATCTTACTGAGTGCCGTCATCCTTTTTTGTTTGATACTTTATGCTGTTCAGACCATGGGGTGGGGATTACTTGAGATGTCAGGCGGGTTTCTTGCAGTGGGTGTGATAACGATATTTATTAACAGGATGAGTGGCGATGAAGCCATGCAATCGATGATCAAAGGATTGGAATTAATGATCGTTCCGGCCTTGATCGTCGGCGTTGCGCGGGGCATCCAGGTAGTCATGGTGGAAGGGCAGATCATCGATACGCTGCTCAATCACGCGGCAGGCGTGTTGCAGGATCAGCCAAAACTCATGGCCACATACGGCATGCTTATCTTTCAGAGCAGCTTTAATTTTCTCATTCCTTCTGCTTCTGGTCAGGCACTGGTGACCATGCCTTTAATGGTGCCACTTGCCGACCTGTTGCATATTTCGAGGCAACTCACCGTTTTCATTTTTATAATCGGTGACGGTTTTTCGAATATTATCATTCCAACCAACGGGTTTTTACTGGCTGTTTTGGGTATTGCCGGTGTCCCGTTTGACAAGTGGTTTAAATTCATCCTGCCGCTATTTTTGCAGCTCTTGCTTGCCGGTATCATTTTTATATACATCGGATACCTGACAGGTTACTGATTTATTGAATTTCAAATGTTTCAAGGCATTTAATTGACGACACGCATCCGGAATATTTTTCCTTCAACCAACTCCCTGGTCTGTCCCCTGACAGACCAAAGTGGCCTATCCAAAACCAGCTATATACTGCAAGCTCTGATTTGCTCTAAAATTTCCTTTTCTCTGGTTTTGAACAGATTTTTTACCAGTTTTTCGTCACCGGAATTGAGCTGTCGGACTCTTTTTGCCTTTGAACAATAAGCCTGGCAATCTTCGTTGATTACTGTGATCAAATAGTTTTGCCCTTCCAGAGACAGCATCACTTCCATATTTTCGCTTGTGAAGTTTACGGTGGCTTTCTTGATCTCGTCTTGGGAGTCAAGTTTTACTGCGTGGCCAAACATATACTTATCTTCCAGAATCTGAATTTGAATGTCGCAATCCCTGGATTGTGCAAATGCGGGTGAAGCAAATAAGACAATTGTAAGAATGAATACTGTTTTCATGTCTGAAAAATTTTTAATTTAAGGTTAGTTCAATACTACTTCATGAGTAAATGGAAAAAAAGGAAGAATTGTAAATCCAGGCAGGTTGATTATAAACACAAATGTCATCGCCACGTCATTTTGTGAAGGGTTGTGATTATCAGTTCCTTTGGGAATCCTGACACTGATTTTTAATCCTTACGGCTTGCCGGTTAGTCTGAGCATAAACTGTTTATAAAATGAGTTTTGCTCCATGATCACAAATTCATCCCTAATTTTGAATTGAAATTGCAATTGAATTTATTTTTTACATTAAATTCAATCAACAAATCCTAAGTAAAAAGCGTATTTTTGACCCTTTCAAATTGAATTTTATGGACAACAGAAGAGTGGTGGTAACCGGCCTCGGGGTTGTGAGCCCGCTTGGCAATACGCTTTCAGATTTTTGGGGAAATATTAAAAAAGGACAAAGTGGAGCCGCCACCATTGCCCGGTTTGATCCATCTAAGTTCAAGACCCGATTTGCCTGTGAAGTGAAAAACTTTACGCCGGAAAGGTATCTCGACAAGAATGAGATTAAAAGAACAGACTTATTTGTTCAATATGCCTTATATGCCACATCAGAGGCAATGGCCGATTGCGGTATTGACATGAACACCATTTCACCTTTTGATTTCGGCGTGATCTGGGGATCCGGCCAGGGGGGCATGATGACATTTGAAGAAGAGATTACAAATTATGCTTTAGGCGGATTTGAGCCACGTTTCAGCCCGTTTTTTGCACCGAAAATTATCATCAACATGGCCGCGGGTTTGATATCCATGAAATTTGGATTGATGGGGATGAACTTCACCACTGTGTCTGCGTGCGCCACCTCAAATACCGCCATCATGGATGCCTTCAACTACATCAGGATGGGGAAAGCTAAATTGTTTGTTACCGGTGGTTCCGAAGCACCAATCACAGGTCCTTCGATTGGCGCTTTTGGGGCGTCAAGAGCTTTATCCACCAGAAACGAAAATCCTGAATCAGCATCCCGTCCATTTGATGTAGAGCGCGATGGTTTTGTAATGGGCGAAGGCGCCGGCGCACTTATACTTGAAGAATATGAGCATGCCAAAAAACGAGGCGCAAAAATCTACGCCGAAGTGGTCGCCGCAGCCATGACTGCGGACGCATGGCACATGACTGCATCACATCCTGAAGGTCTCGGCGCAGCGAAATGCATGGAGCGCGCAATGGAGGAAGCCGGCATCAATCCCGGGCAACTTGATTATCTGAACACCCATGCCACTTCGACTCCTGTCGGAGACATCAGCGAAACCAAAGCCATCCTGAAAGTGTTTGGATCGGGGCCGGCGAACCTGAAAGTTAGCGCTACCAAATCCATGACCGGGCACCTGCTTGGCGCAGCCGGTGCTATTGAGGGCATCGCCTGCATCAAAGCCATTAACGACAATGTCATTCCACCCACGATCAACACAACGCAAATCGATCCTCAGATCGATCCCGGCCTTCAAATTGTGACGGGAACCGCCAGAGAAGCCAAAGTCGAATACGCCATGAGCAATGCCTTTGGTTTTGGCGGACATAACTCTTCGGTGATTTTCAGGAAAATATAACTTTTATAGTTCCGCGATCAGCAGTTATAATGGATCAATACCCATACCGCTGCTTCCAAAGCGCCTGAAGCCGTTTCCGCATTTCATTTTCACGGGCATTGTCGCCGGGATCATAGAGGATGGTTCCGGCGATTTCTTTTGGTAAAAATTCCTGATCAACAAAATTGCCGGGATAATCATGGGCATACTTGTATCCTTTGCCGTAGTTCTGGTCTTTCATCAATTTAGTTGGGGCGTTTCTCAGGGGTAGGGGCACGGGTAAATCTCCGGTTTGCTTTACGAGAGCCAGCGCCTTGTCGATCGCCAGGTAAGCTGCATTGCTTTTCGGGGAGCAGGCGAGATAGGTTGTGCATTGCGACAAGATGATGCGCGACTCCGGATAACCAATCATATTTACAGCCTGAAAACAATTTGTCGCGATCACCAGCGCTGTCGGGTTGGCGTTGCCGATGTCTTCAGAAGCGGAGATTACCAGTCGGCGAGCGATAAATTTTACATCCTCTCCCCCTTCGATCATACGTGCCAGATAGTAAAGCGCGGCATTGGGATCGCTACCTCTGATGGATTTTATGAAAGCTGAAATGATATCGTAATGCTGCTCGCCGGCTTTGTCATACAGGGCCACCTTTTGCTGGGCAATATCCATGACAACCTGATTTTCAATAATCTTCTTTTCAGCATGCAACGAATCGATCACCAGTTCGAAGATGTTCAGCAGCTTCCTGGCATCCCCTCCGGCAAGTTGTAACAATGCTTCAGTTTCCCTGATCTCAATTTCCATGCGGCTGAATTTATGGTCTTTTGTCATGGCCATATTCAGGAGCTTTAACAGATCATCTTTCACCAGCGGCTTCAAAATATACACCTGGCATCGCGACAATAATGCGGCATTTACTTCGAAGGAAGGGTTTTCGGTTGTTGCACCGATCAGGGTTATAATACCTTTTTCTACGGCACCAAGCAGGGCATCCTGCTGGGATTTATTGAATCTGTGAATCTCATCGATAAACAGGATGGTGCGCTGGATGCGGCTTGCCCGGCCGATCACATCCCGCACCTCCTTCACGCCCGCGCTCACCGCACTCAAGGTATGAAATGGTGCCTTTACCTGGTTGGCAATAATATTTGCCAGCGTGGTTTTACCTACACCCGGCGGACCCCAAAAGATCATGGAAGGTATCATGCTAGAGCTGATGGCCCGGCGCAGCACAGCGCCATCCCCGACAAGGTGCTCCTGTCCAATCAAATCTTCGAGGGCCGCAGGCCGGAGCCGTTCAGCCAACGGAAGTAAATTTTCTGCCATAATCCAAAGTTGACGAACAAAATTGTATTAAAAAAGACCGGGTATCGATGAGTTTTTTATTAAAAAAAAGCTGTTTTATTAAAAATTTTAATCGCGCTTAAGATGATATATCCGAATATAATACTGTATAAAGTGATAAATCTATGTTTTAATTTTGAGTTATAAATATTATACAAAATATGATAGCATTACGTAAAACTAACTGATATAACAACTATTTCTACCCATAGAAAACATTTATTACGCAATTCCTGTTTTTTAATCGTAATTTTAAACCAAATAACAGCCAGCTTACAAAATCATGATATTGAAATGTCCGCAGACAACCATTGAGATACTGACGTTTAAAACATACTCTAACTAATATGTTGTCTGATAAACATATAGTTATCTGGCCTCCTCCGGGAGGTCTTTTTATTATAGTCCCTCAAGCTTTTTTTCAAATTCTTCCATCATTGCATCAGTAACATCCAGGTGTGTGACCATGCGAATACTGCTTCCACCAAACCCCAGCGCGTAAATTCCATTTTCTTTTAGTCGTTGCAATAGGGTTGTAACACCAATATCCTTCGATATTGAAAAAATAATGATGTTTGTGTCAACCGGATCGATGCCTGTCACAAAAGATTTGCGCTCGAGCACTGAGGCTATTCTCCTGGCTTTTTTATGATCTTCTTTCAGTCGCTCTACATGATGATCCAGCGCATAAATGCCGGCTGCCGCCAGATAACCCGCCTGACGCATGGCGCCCCCAAAAACTTTCCGAATCCTTTTCGCCTTTTTGATATTTTCGCCCGAACTCAACAATAATGAACCCACCGGAGCTCCAAGACCTTTTGACAAACAAATTGAAACGGTATCAAAATATGCCCCCAACTCCATGGGATTATCACCCGTTTCGACCAGCGCGTTAAACAACCGGGCGCCATCGAGGTGAAGCGATAAGCCATGCTTGCGGGCGACTGTGCTTATTTGTCGCATTTGCTCCATGGTGTAGTAGGATCCCCCACCCTTATTCACTGTGTTTTCGATGGCCACAAGCCTGGTTTTCGGATAATGAATGTCGTCCGGTTTTATTGCCGACTGTATTTGCGCCGGAGTAATGCGTCCCCGGTCGCCGTCGAGTAGCTCTACAGACACCATGGAATTGGAAGCAATACCGCCACCTTCGTAGAGATAAATATGGGAGCGTTTATCGCAGATTACTTCATCCTGGGGCTGCGTCAATGTGCGGATGGCAATTTGATTCGTCATCGTGCCGGAAGGGCAAAAAATCCCGTCCTCAAATCCGAGCATTGCAGAAGCCTTCTCTTGCAGCCTTTTCACTGTCGGGTCTTCTCCGAATACATCGTCACCTACCTCTGCCGACATCATGGCATCGAGCATACCGGGCGTTGGTTTGGTGAGCGTATCGCTTCGCAGGTCTATGATCATCTTGTTTTTCATATTAAAAAAAGTATGGAGGCAAGTTAATAAATCATTAGATTTGACATAATGAAATGACCGCGTAATGAAAAATCGACGAACATTTTTGAAATCGGCTTCCCTGCTCGTGGCTTCAGCAAGTGTAGCAGGCTACCAGGTGGCTTATTCTAAAAACAGTATTTATTCCATCACAAAACCACAAAAAAAGACCATGCTTCAGCACAACGTATATTTCTGGCTCAAAGACACCGTAACAGAATCCGAAAAGAAAAACTTTGAAAAGGGTATCAAGGAATTTGTCTCAGCCGTAAAGGCAGTGCATAAAGCTGAAATTGGCATTCCTGCGCCCACCCCTGAAAGAGAGGTGGTGGATCATTCATTTGGTTATTCGCTTTTCACATGGTTCAAAACCATTGAAGACCACAATGTTTATCAGGAACACCCGGCACACCAAAAATTCATCGATGATTTTTCAGCACTTTGGGCAAGGGTGCAGGTTTTTGACTCAGAGCTGGTTTAGTTGCTTTTGCAGTACCGCTTGATTGAAAAGTCAGCCTTTTTCTCTCCGAGCTCCGAAGCCCTTTGCCAGTCTTCACAAGGGTTGCTATCGAGCTGGTTCAACTGGTATTTTGTATTGCCCAGCACCCTGAAATAGTTGCCATTTGCAGCATCGATCTGAGTGGCTTTTGTCATATCTTCTATGGCTGCCATAAAATTCTCAATCCGCGCATAACAACTGCCCCGACTGAAATAGACATTCGCATCATTGGGATTGAACTCGATCACCTTCGAATAATCCTTCACGGCATCACCAAATCGTTCCGTCTCTTCCATCAGAATGGCCCGGTTGTAATATGTGTCCGGGTTTGAGGCATCGAGTTGAATGGCCTGGTTTATGTCTTTTAGGGCATTATCTGCGTCTCCGATCATCAGGTAGGCCTCCGCCCTGTTGGTGAAAATATCCGCCTGTTTATTGTCCATATCCAGACTTGCCGAAAAGTCAGTGATCGCCATCTGATAGGCGTTGAGTCTCATATGGGCAATGCCGCGGTTTTTGTAGCCTTCCTTGAGTTTTATACCCCCTTCTATTGCTTTTTCGAGGTAATTGATGGCAAAAGTATAATTATCCGTGTAGAAATAGGATTGCCCGAGGAAGTACAGCAAAGCGGGTTGCAAGGGCTCCTGCTTCTCCATGTCGCGAAGGTCAGAAATGGCCTGTGCATAATTTTTCATCTGGTAATAGCAGGTACCCCTGTTTTCGAATGCCCTGGTAAAATCATTTTTTATCTCCAGTGACTTGTTATAATCGAGCACCGCTTCCTCATACTTTTCCATCAGCTGCTTCGATTTGCCCCGGTTGTTGTAAACCAGGTGGTTCTCTACGCCATATGCAATGGCCTGATCAAAATCCGTAATGGCATTGTCGTAGTCTTTATTTCTGAATTTAGCATTTCCGCGATGATAGTAGGCCTCCCCATTTTCAGGCTCCAGGCCGATGGCTTTGTTTAAATCCTGGATGGCATCGGCATATTTGCCTATTTCATACTTTGAAATACCCATTGTGAAATAGATCTCAGGCGAATTGCCTCCAAGCCCTACGGCGCGCATCAGATCAATGGCTGTATTCGGGTAATCCTTCAATGAGAAATAAGCCATACCCCGATTGGTGTAAGACTCAAGGTCCTTCATCCCTTCTTCAATGGAGACAGAGAGGTCGGCAATGGCTGCTTCGAATGCTCCCTGATAGTAGTTGGCATGGCCGCGGCAATAAAAAGCTTTACTGTAGGTCTCACCTTTAATCATTGCAATATTCAGGGATTCAATGGTCTTGGTGTAATTTTCAAGTGTGAAATAAGCGATGCCGAGCAGTGTAAAAACCTTTGTATCGGCTCTGCCATCCCGGGCTACTTTGCCCAAATCTTCCGTGCTGCCTTCCCAGTCTTTCTTTGCATAGCGCAGCATCCCGCGACTTTCAAGCGCTGAAATATAGTCGGGATTGATCTCTATGGATTTATCATAATCTGCCATGGCGCCATCGTAGTCTTTGGCGGCCTCCCGGCACTTACCACGCAAATCATATAACACCTCATTGCTTATGCCTTTTGCCTCCGCCATGGTTAAATAATTCGTGGCGCTCGCGCAATTTTCCAGGTCGTAATAGGCAAAACCGAGATGAAAATAAGTAACTCCGGTGTCATCACCCATCTGAATGGCCTTTTCCAAATCGCTTACAACCAATTCCGACTCACGGATGTAATACAAAGCATTTCCTCTTGCGGAATATGCCTCCATATCCATGTAACCTTTATTTTCAGCCACATTCACATCTGCTATCACCTGATCATACTTTTTGAGTTGGTACAGGCACACTGCCCTTTCCACATATGCCTTGCCATCATCAATACCAAGCTCTACGGCCTTGTTCAGGTCTGCTAATGCACCGGCGAAATCACCATCTGACTTTTTGATGCTGCCCCTATACCAATACGCACGAGGTTCTTTGGTTTCCATCCGGATGGCATTGTCGAGGTCTTCCTTCGCTCCGGCAAAATCATTTGTATTGTATCGCGCAAGGCCAAGCATGGCGTATAATTCTACATTCGACCCGCCCATTTCCCTGGCCATTGTCAGTGCGGCAAGCGCCTGGGTATAATCGCCCTTTTCGAAGTAAGTGGAGCCTTTATTAATATAAGCCTTTTCGTATTCCGGGTTTATTTCTATCGCCTTTGAATAATCGGCAATGGCACCATCCGGATTTTTCAGATGGTATTTGGCCTTTCCCCGATTGTTGTAGATCACTTCATCAGCATAACCAAATCCAATCGCTTTGTCATATTGTGATATGGCCCCTTTAAAATCTTCCTCACGGAATTGAGCATTGCCCAGAAGATAAAAAATCTCCCCGTCTTTGGTGCCCCTGGCAATTGCCTTATTAAAATCTTCCATAGCGCCCTCCACATCCTTCATCTTATATTTTGCCTTTCCGCGCATCTCATAAAGCGCTGTCTCCGCCACGCCGAGTCCTTCTGCGGCATCGAAGTCCGAAACAGCCGTTTTCATATCATCATTATTAAAATTGATGCTTCCGCGGATGTAGTATGCCTGGGGCAGGTTTTTATCCAGTTCGATGGCTTTATTTAAATCTGACCGGGCAGCGCCAATGCTTGCTTCCCGGTAATTGATGAGACCGGAATAATAGAAGGCTGTAACATCGTTTGGGGTAGTGGATTTTGCTTTTCCAAAAGCGCTGAGCGCCGTGTTCATATCACCTGACATATATGCATGCATGCCTTGCAGCAGGTAATTATACACTTTTACTTCCCGGCCAAATTCGGCAACAGTCTTTGATATCGATTTTAAATTTACCATCGCCTCTTTGCCAACCATCATGCCTGATTTTGATTGTTCATCATAGGGCAAAACAAACCCTTCTACAGCTCCGGAATTGTTGGTGACAATCGAGCCAAATGCCTCTTCACTAAGTTTTGAATCCAAATCCATTACAGGTCCATAGCCGATAAAATCCACCTTCCCGTTAATTTTTGTTTGAATGGATTGTACTGATTGAATATTGACTGAAAACAAAATCTTCACCGTTGCGCCTTCACCCGAATATTGCTGCGCAATGCCTGGTTTTGTGATTTTAGCAGACAGCATATTATCCAGATCGAACCGAGTCAGACCGCTGGTCGGATCAAAACCCTGCACCCTGACCACATGATGTATGGTGCTGTCTTTGGTAATTATTCTGGCAAAAGCGCCATTTTTAAAAATAAAAGCATGCGTGTAGCCGAAATTGCCATCAACAAAAGCTCCTGAACCTGATCTCAATACAGTGGAATCGCTATTAAAAACCTGTATCCTGAAAACTGCTTTTTCTGTCTGGGCAAATGAATGGCTCACCGAAAAGGCCAATACACCAAGGATAATTAACAACAAATTGATACGCCTGCTCATTTTCATGCTATTTTAACATTTGGTATTTCGCCCCGGATAAAAGTCGAAGGGCACTTAACAAAAATAAGCTTTTAATTAAAAAGCTGCTGATTGATAGGCGGTTACACGCAGGGAAAATCGATTTAAAAATTACATTGTGATACAAAACAAAAAAAGCCTGAAGAATCATCCACAGGCCTTTTTCCATACAGTTAAAATCAGAATGAAAACCCGATGCTTATGGTATTCAGTTCAGGCCCTTTATCTTTTGCGAACAGTTGATTGAGATCATAATTTACGAACAGATCCACCTCGCCATATCCCAGCAGGAAGCGCGCGCCATACCTCAGATTTTCCAGGTAAAAATTATCGCGCTCGCGCAATTTGCTCTTATTGCCCGTGCCACGCCATACCAGCTTCTGATAGCTGTCGATCCTGGTGCCGACATAACCACCCGCGCCAATTCTAAATCCATTGCGCTGATACCTTGTTCGTTTTTGTACGAATCCGTCATCGTATGTGCGTTTTTTTGATTTATATCCAAAATCCAGCACCGGAAGAAAATGTGCATTCAGATATCCCACAGTAAGTTTGCTTTTGGAAGACTGCAGCTCAACATCCCACTGTTCGAATTGTATGCCATTTTCACCTTCCACGAGCCTGGTTCGCGGATCCTGAAATTTGAAATTATACCAACTGATACCCGCGCCATAATTGATCGCGAAAACACCGCCCACATGCGTCTGGAAAGTTGGCATCAACCCGATGTACCATGAACCCCAGGGGCGTACCGCATATTGCTCATTATTGTCAGATGGAGCTTTGCCGTCTTCGAGGTAATTGTTGATTCCCCAGTCAAAACCTGATATAAGTGTTGTCTTGCTTCCGGAAAAACGTTTTTTAGGTCTTTCGGTATATCCTGTGACCGCATCGCTGCTGCCTTGCGAATCGGACGAAAATTCATTTTCCAACTTTCTGAACTCTGCCTCTTCCTCAACGTTTTCTTTCAAATACCGCGTGCCTTCCGCATCCTCAAGAATTACTTTTTCCTCATTTTCGTTGATCTCCCCCTCACCCGGCACAACGATGTCTTCAAGCATGGAATTCAGGTCATATTGTTTCAGGGCTTCAAGGTCTTCCTTGCTTTCCACATGGATCAGGATTTTTCCCTTGTCTCCAAAATTTACCTCAATCGTGTCTGCTGGTGGGTTTGCTGAAAAGCCATTCGACACGGAAACTGCGCCAATCCAAAACATGGCAATTGTTGTGATGATGATTGTGTTTTTCATTATTGTTTAGTTTTCGATATCCTTATTTGATTTATTGATAATTCTGCCAAAATTCAGTGCAAGCAGATCATCCTTGGTGTTGCGCAACTTTGATTTTAACTCATCGGTGATAATATGCTTTTCTGAGAATCTGGCAATTTCTTTCATACCCTTATCTATAACCTTGTTGTTCGTTTGCGCCAATAAAGGCGAATCTGATGAAACTTTGTACGTAACTGTCACTTTAGGGTAGGTTTTTGGAGCTTTCGCCGGATTTTCCGACGCTACCTTGATTTCGTGATCATCCACTACCGGCAGCCCGCTTTCAAAAGTCAACGATTCGTGGACAGGCCCATCATTGATCGCCAAAATTTGGGAATCCTGATTTTCCAAAGGAACAATTCCATCCGGCCCGGTTCGCTGGGTTAATTGCTCCGGATCCGGGTTAATTTGTTTTTGGACCAGAGTCTGTCTCTTTTTTACCACTGGTGTCAGGACAGACTCCGGCTCTGGGTTATTTTCTTTCACCGGTTCAGTTGATTGCTCCATGAAGGTTTCGGGCCCGGGTTCTGAAATGTTTTCAGACTGACTTATATCCATTGCAGGATTACTTGTTTCCAAACCCGCGATTTGAGTCTCTTGTCCGGCCCCCTGAAAATAAAAATAGCCAACTGCACCGGCAAAGCCGACCAGGAGCAATATTGCGGCAACGGCCATCCATTTGCTTACAGGATTTCTTTTTGGTCGAAGACCGGAATTTATTTTTTCCCAGGCATCAACAGAAGGCGTAATATTATGATTGCTGAGTTTATCCCTGAATAATTGATCAAGCTTTTTTTCCATGACCTTCAAATTTTTGATTGTTCAAAAATGCTTCCGTTTCCAGAATTTTCTTTTGCAATTGCATCCTGGCTCTGCTTAGCTGGGATTTTGATGTATTTTCATTAATACCGAGTATGTCGGCGATTTCCTTATGGGAATAGCCCTCGATGGCGTACAGATTGAAAATCGTTCTGTAGCCAGCCGGCAAATCATCGATCATTTTTAAGAGATCTGCGGTTTCAAGCTCAGTGGCGATCCGGTCATAATCGGGCTCGCGTTCTGCGGCTTCGATGTCGGTTTCGAGATATAAAGGTTTGTGCTGCCTGAGATATCCGAGCGACTCATTGATCATAATTCGCTTCATCCAGCCCTCAAAACTTCCTTTACCTTCAAACTTTCCTATTTTTCCAAATACTTTCATAAATCCTTTGATCATCACATCTTCTGCTTCAAGATCGTCGCGCACATAGCGTCTGCAAAGACCGAGCATCGCACCGGCGTAGCGTTCGTAGATCATGCGTTGTGCCTTTGCATTTTGTTTTTGACACGCGCTGATCAGATCGGTTTCTTTAATGCTCTTTTCTATTTGCAGCTTCATTTATAACGTTCTACAACCGGTAGATGCAATTTGGCAAAAAAGCGTTGCACGACCGAAAAAAAAATCACGATCCGTCAGAAAAAGGAGATAAGTAGTTCTAAACCAGTACCTGGCACCCGTACCCAGATTGGTCATTTGTCAATAGTCAATGGCAAATGGTTTTTCACACTTTCTCTAGCACCTGGCACCCAGCTCCCGCACCTGGCGGCCTAATAAAATGCTTTGTAATTGATTTTAATAAAAACCGTGGTCTCTTCGCCGGGCTCCACCTGAACGGGATTGATATGACCTTCCCCATCAAAAACATTCGCAAAAAATGCCTCATTTTCCATAACGAATATGGAATACTTTCCCGGCGGCAACCTGACCTCAAATGTACCGCCTTTGTCCGTCCGGACTTTTTTCACAAGCCTTTTGTGGATTGTTGTATAGAATGAAGCATCTCCTTCCAATCGCATTGCCTGATCCGGCTTGGTTGCTTCATAAATGTAAAGCATACGCTGCACAGGTACACCGGCAGCTCTTTGTGCATAATTGTCATCGTCAATGGAAGGCATGAGATTGCCTTCCAGCCATACAACCTTGCCGGAGATGCTTCCAGTCTGGTTATACAAACCTGCACGACACGACATGGCCATCAAAGCAATTATCATATAAAATACCACTGATCTCAATCCCATTGATATTTAAATGCACAAAATGACAAATTAAGCATGATAAGTGACAAGGTGTCAGTGAATCCCTGAGCGAAGTTAGCCAAAATTCCATTGGAATGAATTTTGTCTGTTGGGGAGCATTGATTTCTATGAGTTTCACTAAAAAATAAATAAGACAATGCAGGAAAAAGGTTCCATTTCAATCCACACCGAAAACATATTTCCCATCATTAAAAAGTTTCTCTATTCTGATCACGAGATATTCCTGAGGGAGCTGGTTTCCAATGCCGTGGATGCGACACAAAAACTGAAAAGACTTGCCTCAATAGGTGAATTTAAAGGAGAATTGGGCGAGCAAAAAATCGTAATCAAAGTTGATAAGAAGAAAAAAACCATTACTGTCAGTGACAAGGGTATTGGCATGACGGCTGATGAAATAAAAAAATACATCAACCAGATCGCATTTTCAGGTGCCGCCGAATTTGTCGAGAAATACAAGCAAAAAGGCGACAACGGCTCGCAGATCATCGGTATGTTTGGCCTTGGGTTTTACTCGGCTTTCATGGTTTCGGAAAAAGTCGAAATCATTACAAAGTCATATCAGGAAGGGTCTGAAGCTGCAAAATGGACCTGCGATGGCAGCACAGAGTTTGAAATTACTGCTTCCAAAAAAGAAGACTTCGGCACCGATATTATTCTGCATATTGATAAGGATAACAAGGATTTTCTGGAAGATTACAAAATCAGAGAAGTCCTGAATAAATACTGCAAATTTCTCCCGGTTCCGATTGTATTCGGCGAAAAGGAAGAAACAGAAAAAGATGATAAAGGCGAGGCGCTGAAAGATAAAGACGATAAGCCCATCACCAAAAAAGTGGATGATGTGATCAACAATCCGACACCTTTGTGGACCAAATCGCCAGGCGAACTGAAGGACGAAGATTATCTGAGCTTTTACAAAGAATTGTATCCGTTTTCAGAAGATCCGCTTTTCTGGATACACCTGAATGTCGATTATCCTTTCAGCCTGACCGGCATTCTTTACTTTCCCAAGATCAAAGACGAACTGGAATTCAACCGGAACAAAATCCAGCTTTACTCAAGGCAGGTATTCATCACCGATGAGGTAAAAGATGTGGTGCCGGAATTTCTCATGCTTCTGCACGGAGTCATCGACTCCCCTGATATTCCGCTCAACGTGTCGAGAAGCTATCTGCAGTCTGATGCAAATGTGAAAAAAATCAACAACCATATTACAAAGAAGGTGGCCGACAAGCTGGGAGAACTCTTTAAAAAAGACCGGCCTTCTTTTGAGAAGAAATGGGAAAGCCTGAATTTGTTCGTGAAATACGGCATCATCGCGGATGAGAAATTTTACGATAAAGCCAAGGATTTTACCTTACTGGAAAGCATTGATGGAAAATTCTACACTTTCGATGAATACAAGAAACAGGTGGAAGCCAATCAAAAAGATAAAGACGGCAGCATTGTCCACCTTTATACTTCTGACCCGGATAAGCAGGATGCCTACATCCAGTCGGCCAAAAACCGGGCTTATGATGTGCTGAAATTCACCGGTCCGCTTGATAACCACTTTATCAACGCCATGGAAATGAAAATTGAAAAAACAAAGTGGAAGCGCGTGGATGCCGAAATCATCGACAAGCTGGTCGAAAAAGAAGAAAAGGCGGAAAGTGTTCTATCGAAAGAGGATGAAGAAAAAGTGAAGAATATTTTCGAGGATGCCATCAACGACAAAAATTTTACGGTTCAGGTGGAAGCACTCGCGCCTGACGAATTACCCGTTACGATGATCCTCCCTGAATTCATGCGCAGAATGAAAGATATGCAGAAATTAGGCGGATCACCATACATGATGATGGGCAATCTACCGGATCAGTTCAATGCCGTGGTCAACAGCAACCATCCGATGGTCAGTAAGATTCTCAATGAGCAGGATGAGGCGAGAAAAAAAGAGCTGGCAGCACAGGCCTATGAGTTGGGCTTATTGTCGCAAAATCTCCTTACGGGAAACAAGCTGACCAACTTCATTAAGCGCAGTGTGGAGTTGATAGGGTAGGTTTCTAAAAAAATCCATTTAACAAAAAACCGGCAATTGCCGGTTTTTTTGTTGCTATCCAAAAATATCCTCCTCCCTTTCCAGCATCAGAATCGATGACTGAGGGACGATAAAGTATTTTTCTTCCTGATATATGACCTCAATGGCACCCTTTTGGACAAATATTGCAAGATCGCCCTCTCTGGCCTGGAGCGGTACATATTTTACATTCTCTTCTTTATCTTTCCACGGTTCGTCATCCTCCACAGGCAAGGGTATCGGGTAACCAGGCCCGGCTTTAATAATGTAGCCTGTTTGAATTTGTTCTTTTTCCTTAACGCCAGGCGGTAAATACAAACCGCTTTTTGTGCGCTCCTCATCCTTCTTCGGTTTAATCAATACCCGGTCGCCAACGACGATGAGTTTTTTAAATTTATTATCCTTTGTCAGTTCCATACCATGAGTTTAATCTTAGAAATGCAAATCTACAATTTTGTTTCATGGAAGATGAGGAAATTTTTGAATCACAAATCAATGTCGTTTAGTTTTAATCAAGACCTCCAGGGTTTAGCTATTTATTTGAGAATAGAATTGTGAATCTCAAAACCTTGGAGGTTTCTAAACCTCAAATTGCTTAACTAAACGACATTGCATCACAAATCAAAATCATTTTGCGGTAAGCTGCGTAAAATATTCAATCCGGGAAAAGGCGAATTGACCATTCAACCAGTGACCATTGACCTCTTAGCTGTTACCCATTCCAACAATTATCAATGCAAATCCCTGTCAACTTTTGAGCCCGACTTGCCGACCAACACATCCAGATCAGCGCCAAGTTCGGCCTGCTCTACATGATCGAGATAAATACGAACATAGCCCCTGGTGGCCAGTGGTTCCGGCGCCTTCCATGCTGCCCGGCGGCGTGCAAGTTCGTCCGGTGACACATCCAGATGTAGTTTGCGTGCGGGCACGTCCAACTCAATCATATCTCCATTCTCAACCAAAGCCAGGGTGCCTCCGATGGCAGACTCAGGCGAAATATGCAAAACAACAGTGCCGTATGCAGTGCCACTCATCCGACCGTCTGAGATGCGGACCATATCCTTTACCCCTTTTTTAATAAGCTTTTCAGGCAAATCCACATTGCCAACCTCCGGCATACCGGGATATCCTTTTGGCCCTACTCCCTTCAACACGATCACGCAATTTTCGTCAATGTCCAGATCCGGCAAGTCGATACGCTCATGATAGTCTTCCATGCTTTCGAATACCACTGCACGGCCCTTGTGCTTCATGAGTTTTGGTGTGGCAGCAGAAGGCTTGATTACCGCTCCGTTTTCACATAAGTTACCTTTGAGCACTGCAATTCCCGCGTGTTGCTGCAATGGATTTTCCAGGGTTTTGATCACCTCTTCATTATAACAAGGCGCCTTGGCGTAATTGTCGTTTATGGGCTTACCGTTAACTGTTATGACATCGCGATGAATCATCTCTCCCAACTCTTTCATCACGACCGGCAGACCGCCGGCATAATAAAAGTCTTCCATTAGAAATTTGCCAGAAGGCATCAGGTTTACAAGTAAAGGGATTTGTGAACCGAGCTGATCGAAATCCTCCAGTTTTACCTCTACGCCAATTCGTCGCGCAATGGCGATCAGGTGAATGATAAGGTTGGTAGAACCGCCCGTGGCCGCATTGACCACGATGGCGTTTTCAAATGCCTGGCGCGTGAGTATTTTGGAAAGGGTAAGATCTTCTTTCACCATTTCAACGATGCGCCTGCCCGATAGCTGTGCCATCACTTTTTTACGTGCATCCACCGCAGGTATGCTGGATGCTCCCGGGAGTGTCAATCCGAGTGCTTCTACCATGGTTGCCATGGTGGATGCAGTGCCCATCGTGTTGCAATGTCCCTGACTCCTTGCGGCACAAATTTCTGCTTCGAGTAAATCTTCATCTGTAAAGTTTTCGGCTGTTTGCTTTACTTTAATCATCCAGTTGAATGATCCCGAACCGATCTCTCCTCCTCTGAACTTTCCATTGAGCATGGGCCCACCTGGTACTACAATGGTTGGCAGATCGACACTGCATGCGCCCATCACCGTTGATGGCGTTGTCTTATCGCATCCGGTCAGTAAAACGATGCCATCAAGGGGGTTCGCCCTGATTGATTCCTCGGTATCCATAGCAGCGAGGTTGCGGAAAAGCATGGTTGTGGGCCGCATGATGGTTTCGCCGAGCGACATAACAGGAAACTCCAGTGGAAAGCCACCGGCTTCCAGCACACCTTTTTTCACGATCTCTGCAAAGTCGCGCAAGTGTCCGTTGCAAGGTGTGAGTTCAGACCATGTATTACAAATGCCTATGACGGGCTTTCCACGGAAATGGTCATCAGGGTAACCCTGGTTGCGGAGCCATGAACGGTGCACGAAGCCCATTTTATCCTTGCCCCCAAACCATTCCTGACTGCGTAATTTCTTTGTGTCTTTCATATTGCTAAGTAGGTTGCCGGTAATTTAGTCTGTCTGACCATAACATACAATAAATTTTTGTTTGATAAAAACAGGTCATGATAAAACTAATCCTACAATCAATCGCTCTCGTCCCGCGAGTGATGGATATGACAAGCCTTTTTTGGCATCTGTAGAGCAGAGAAGCTTTCTTGCAAAATTATTGCGCGGTCAGGGCTCATCATAGCTGCCACCCGGCCGGAGCCGGGCGGCCGGGGAAAAATTTTTACACGGTAATAAGGCCAATAATGTATGACACAAGCAGCCATGCCCCGTAAAATAGCGCGATGAAAAGCAACAATAAAGCAAGTAAAACAGGAATGATCACACTTTTGGCTGATCCGCTATGCTTACCTTCCTGATAATACTGCCTGAGCAATTTGACATTTCTGTTATTGGCTTTATAATACACATCGAATATGGTTCCGATCAGCGGAATGGAACCAAATAAAGCATCCAGCGAAACATTCAAAATCATTTTTGCCACAAGACTGCCACTGGCTCCGTGCCGGTACATGGTATAAATCAGTACCAGCGATAAAAGCATTGTGGCAACATCACCGGCAAAGGGCACAAGACCGAAAATTGGGTCAAGCCCAAATCGAATATTTGTTCCGGGTATTCTGAATTTTGAATCCAGCAAACGCGACACACGCTCTACCCATTCTAACTCTGGTTCCCCATGAAATACATCCTTTTTCATAATTAATCAGGAGAAAATTAATCTTCAGGCATTGTTCACCGGCGCAACGGATAATCTCATTTTACCCAATGTAAAACATCCCTGATTACTGACCACCTCGGCTCTGTATCCCCGGCCAGCTTGCCCAATATCCATTGCTCGTACAGCCTGTCAAAAGTCTTGTCCTTTTGTCTAAGTAAAATCCACGTATTGATGAATTCCCCCAATGCCTGGTCGCCTTTCGGATAGCCAATCGCTATAGGCACTTCAAGAATATCCGGATAGGGAATGGCGACTGTAAAGGCGGGGTAAATCAGGCTCCATGCCGAACCGGCCTCCGCCGAATAAGCAAACGCATCCAACTCGTCTGCATATTTGGTAAAAAACTCCCTTGGCGTTTCCAGGATGACGATCTCAGCATTTGGCAAATACTGTTTGATTTTATTGAGGTAATACGGAGAATTTAGTGCGCCAATTTTAAGATTCGGCATCTTTTTTAGATTCTCGCTTTTATTAAATTCACTGATCCTGTGGTCTTTAACTATCATTGCAAACGTTTCGGAAAGATATGGGTCTGAAAGACCAAATTGACGCTGCCTTTCGAGCGTGACAGCTATACTCGACATAGCTATGTCAATGGTTCCATTGTTTAGCAGTGCCTGGGTTTGTTTTCTTTCAATCTTTACAAGCTCAGGCTTCACGCCCAAATCTCCGGCAAGGATATGGGCCAGTTCCACATCGTACCCCACGAGTGTCCCTTCCTGATTGTTGAAGGCAAAAGGTAAGGCATCAGCATAATATCCTACACGAAGCGAACCTCGCCTGCTGATTGCATCCAGCCTTGACTGATACTCATAAACTGGCCATGCCTCAGGCAAGGAATTGGAATATACGGTTGCCTTCGGGTATTGGCCTTGCATGCTCATTGAAACAAAATTTGAATACTGTTTGTATTCGTGCTTTATAAGATGTTCAAAAAACATCCGTGTGGCCAATAGCGATGCAAAGACACTTGCAACAATTATAATGAGGTTGAGCATAATTTTGCGCCATTTGAACTCGAGCAAGCCGGTAGCTCCCGCAGCGCCTAAGATCGCGACTGCAAGTGTAAACATAGCCGCCAGCATTGGCCCGAACCTGACCCCGATAAGGTTATCAGAAATCAGAAAAAAGCGAAATGTATCGGCGGGAATCTGAAACACGTCAAGCAAAGTTGGAATGACGATATAATAATTTCCAAAAAAACTAAAGAAGCCGGTGATGGCAAATGAGGCATAGTCGGATATAGGTACATCTGCATTGGCGAGCCAGCCGGCGAACAACACGAATCCCAGCGATAGCAATTTTCCGGCACTGGGTAAGCTGTACGATACCGGGATAATCACATCAACCGTAGCATTTCCTTTAATTGAATCAGCACCGCGCGAGGCAATCAGATTCTTACTTATGTCCACCAATAGCGGCAGCACAACGAATAGGTTTCCCGTTGCAAATGCAGTGAAAAGCGATGTTTTGGCAGGGCCGGTGATTTCGTTGTATGAAAAAGGTGTAAATGCGGTAACCAGCAACGGAAATATAACGAACGTTGATAGCAAAGCCAGTACACAATAGGTAACGATAAATACCTGCAATTCGCCCAACTCATTGAAAGGCATTACGCCCAGCAGGCTCGCTAAAATTGCAAATACACCATATGGTGCGAAGTTCACCAGATACTTTGTAATTTTTCCAAGCGCCACATCGACCGGTGCCAATGCATCCAGGAACGCATGCTTATCTTTCACCGTAATGAGCATTAATCCCATCACCACACTGAAAATCACCACTGCCGGTACCAGGTTGTTAGATAGCGAGTAAAAAATATTTGTAGGAATGTAAAACTGCAAATAGTCGAAGGCCTCCCTTTGCTCAATCATGCTTGTACTGAAAAATGCAGCCTTCTCCCATCCCGGAAATGCCAGTGGCATCATCAGTACGATAACGACAGAGACCACCCATAACATGACCACCGCCCAGATACATTTTTTTGCAATCAACTTGGCATCGTCCATGCTGAGTCCTCCGAGCCCGCGAATGAGCGATACCAAAATGTATGGCAACACCGTCATATTGAGCAGGCTAATGTATATATCACCCACCACCTTGATCTTTCCGGCATATTCACCGAAAAATAAACCCGTGATGATACCAAGCGTCAGACCTATGAATATTTTAGTAGAGAGTTGCATCCTTTGATAATTTAGCTGGCCGTGTGTATAATTCAATATTAATTATAAAAGCTGATAAAGCCTGATGATTTCATTTCTGATAATAGTGTCTGGCAATTAACACTGTGTTTTCTATTGAAGTTCCAAAATTCAAATTCCACACCTTAATCGACAAATCCAAAAACGTCTGGTTTTTTGAAATTTGATCTATTCTATTGGGATTTATTTGCTTTTTGACGATTTCGATTCGGATATTCTTCTTCCTCCAGTGACCAGTGACTTCTGACCAGTGACCTGACGCTTGCGATTTAGATATTCCAACTTTCATAATAAATGGCTTTATGGATAGAATCCAAAAATCCATCGTGTGTCCTGATAATTGCCATTATCTTAATTTTGGTGCCTGGCCGTGTGCTTCTTCAATTGATAATACCTACTTTTAATTCTTAAACCCAATGCACATATAATGATGTATAAGATTAAGCTTTTTGTCACACTTATGGTTTTGGCCTTGTATAGCCAATGCAGTGAAAAAAATCATGAAAAACCCAATATAGTGCTTATTCTGGCCGATGACCTGGGCTGGTCGGATATCGGATGCTATGGCAGCGAGGTCGCAACACCCAACCTGGATCGCCTGGCTTCCGAAGGCATCCGATTTACCCGGATGCACAATACTTCCAAGTGTTTCCCCTCAAGGGCAACATTACTCACAGGAGTTTATGCTCAGCAATGCGGCTACCACAAGTCGTACAGAGAACCGATTAAAAATGCTATCACGCTTGGCGAAATGCTTCAGACTGCCGGTTACAGAACGCTCTGGTCGGGCAAGCACCATGGCGTTGAGAGACCGGTTGACCGGGGCTTTGACAGATACTACGGCCTGCGGGATGGTGCGAGCAATCATTTTAACCCGGGACTCCAACGGGAAGGCGAGCCTGTACCGGCACAAAAAAGGCCGGATCGCCCGTTTTTTGTAGATCATGAAATGTTTCAGCCCTATACACCGCCAAAAGACTTTTATACAACTGACTACTTCACAAAATACGCACTCCAATGGCTTGAGGAATACAAAGGTGAAGACAAGCCATTTTTCCTTTTTTTGTCATACACGGCGCCACACGACCCCCTGATGGCCTGGCCGGAGGACATTGCGAAATACAAAGGAATATACAGCGAAGGCTATCACGGTATCCGCTCAAAGCGGTATGCAAAGCAAAAACAGCTTGGTCTGGCCGATGAGCGATATATTCTTTCAGAAGAAACCCACACCTCATGGGATGCACTTGGCGATTCGCTCAAGCTGATCGAGGAACTGAAAATGGAGGTCTATGCGGCCCTGATCGACAGGATGGCTCAAAAAATAGGTGAAGTAATTCAAAAAATCCAGGATTTGGGCAAGCTGGAAAATACGCTCATCATATTTGTATCAGACAATGGTGCCTCCGCCGAAGTTGTGCGCATTCCCGGCGATGGCAACATCGGTACGGTTGGTCATTGGACATCCTTGGGCGAGGACTGGGCCAATGTGGGCAATACGCCTTTCAGGTATTACAAAAATTATTCATTTGAAGGTGGTATCAATACGCCGATGATTGCTTACTGGCCTAAAGGTATAAAAGCAAAAAATGCCATCAGCCGGTTCCCGGGACATTTTATTGATATCATGCCAACCCTTGCTGAAATCGCCGGAGCTACCTATCCGAAGCAGTTCAACAACCAGGAGATTGTCCCCATGCAGGGTGTGAGCCTGATGCCGGTACTGAATGGAGAAAGCGTGTCGCGGAACAAGCCGCTATACTGGCAATGGTCAAAAGGCAAGGCTGTGCTGGATGGAAAATGGAAAATCGTGTCGTGGGGAGATGATAGTGCCTGGGAATTATACAATCTTGAGGCAGATCCGACCGAAACCAATAATCTTGCCCCGATCCATCCGGATATTGTTGAAAAAATGGATGGAATGTTTAACAACTGGAAGAAGGAAAATGAACGATGGAACTAAGCGATGGAGTTATCCGGTTGAGACCATTGCGCTATACTGACCGCGATGACCTTGCCAGGCTTGCCAACAATCAAAAAATTTGGAAAAACCTGCGCGATATGTTTCCCTTGCCCTACACTGTTGTGGATGCTGAAAACTTCATCGACACGGTGAAAAAGCAAGACCCGATCGTAAATTTTGCGATTGAGCGAAACCATGAATTCACAGGTGTGGTTGGTTTGTTTTTTCAATCGGATGTTTACAAGAAAAGCATGGAAATAGGATACTGGATCGGTGAACCATTCTGGGGGAAGGGTATTGCCACAAGAGCAGTAAGCCTGGCGGTGAATTACGCTTTTGAATCGCTAAAAATGGAACGCGTATTTGCCAGCGTGTTTGAAGGAAACGACGCTTCGAAAAGAGTGCTGGAGAAATGTGGATTCAAACTGGAAGGCGTGGCGCGAAAGGCAGTTTTTAAGACCAAAAAACTGCTCGATGAGTTCCGGTACGGGAAGCTGAGAGGGGAATGAAACTATGCTGAAGTTTCACACTGGTTTATCTAATTACCACAACTGTTATACAGTATTGATATTCAGATATTTTTAAAAGCGCAAAATACTTAATACATTGATTTTTAGTAATAATGAATTTCATTTTGGAATGAATCGAATTGCGATCATAGCGTCTTTCTTGCGCTCCTTGCGGTTTTCTTTTTCATCACAAAGGTCACAACGGAAGGCATAAAGCGCACTAAGTTGCAATCACTTGATTTATAGATTGTTGTTTAAATATTTTTAACTGCGAAACTTGAGTAAATTATTATTGATCTTAATATCTATCACCTTTGCCATGGCCTGTTCTACATCTGATAGCGCGCTTACATATTATATTGATGGGGAGCATGGCGATGATGATCATCATGGGAAAACCGCAAAAAAACCATGGAAAACCCTTTCCAAAATCGACAGCCTCGATTTGCAACCCGGAAGCCAGGTGCTTCTGAAAAAGGGCCTGATTTATAAAGGGTCCATGCGTTTTGACGCAAAAGACAGTGGTAGTGCCGGGAATCCGATCCGCATTGGCTCTTACGGCCATGTTTCCTTGCGCAAACCTGTGATAGAAAGTGATGCCGCTGCAGCAATTTACCTGAACAAAACAAATCATGTGCAGATTTCGGGTTTGGTTTTGCGCGGAGCCGGCCGTAAAAACGGCAACCACACTTCCGGAATCATTGCTGATTCCTGTGGTAATATTTCTATTGATTCGGTAGAAGTATCCGGATACCAGAAATTTGGTATAAATATCTTGTCATCCACGGAAGTAAAGATTACCAACGTGCTGGCGCACAACAATGGCCACACCGGCATCCGTACAGGTGCATCTGACGGCAACATGGCAATGTTCCCATGTCGAAATATCTATATCGGATACTGCCGCGCTGAAAATAATCCGGGGGATCCGTCGGTCCTCGATAACCACAGTGGCAGTGGTATCATTATCAGCAAGGCTGACAGTGCAATAGTGGAGTATTGCGTGGCGACTAACAACGGTTGGGATATGCCCAGAACAGGCAACGGACCTGTGGGCATCTGGGCGCATGACGCTAATAATGTGACCATCCAGTATTGCATCTCGCACAACAATCAAGCTCCGCGGGGCGCATGGGATGGCGGAGGTTTTGATTTTGACGGCGGGGTAACCAATTCTGTAATGCAGTTTAATTACTCCTACGACAACAATGGCGCGGGATACGGTCTTTTTCAATACGCCGGCACCACAGTATGGGAAAACAACATAGTCAGATATAATATAAGCTATAACGACGGAGACGGAAATGACAAAGCCGGGATTTATATATGGACTGCCGAACCGGAAAAGGATTTGTTGCGCAACTGTATGATTTACAATAATGTGATTGTAAATGAATTTGGCTATGCTGTGAAGTTTGCTTCAGGTAATGACGGGAATTTTTCAAATCCAAAAGGTTTTGAATTTTACAACAACATTTTCGTAGCGGGAGAGGCACTGGTATCTGGCGAATATTCCAATTCAATATTTTCGCATAATGCATGGTGGCACATCAAAGGAAAGCCGATTGGTAAATCCACCGATGCAAACGGGCATTACGGCGATCCTTGCATAATCATGCCCGGCCCTGATAATTACAGGATTACCGATCCTGAAAAACTGTCGGAAATGGAAGTTTTCAGGCTATTGGAAAATTCACCATGCAAAGGCTCCGGGAAAGTAATTGCCAATAATGGAGGATTCAATTTTGGTGGCGATTCCATAGGCATCCCTCCTGATATCGGTGCTTTCTAGTCACGCGACCTTCTCCTGCAATATGAATGAAACAGAAATGTGATTCACAATAAATAAATGAAAAAAAATTTCATCAATATGATTATAGTCATTATGAATATAATTATAATTTTCTAATATTGATGTTGAATAATGAAAATCTAATAATTCATTAACCAAAAACCAGTGCATTATTAAGCTTTCCTGAATCCCGGAATATGGCAAGAAGATTTTTTGATATCACCTCTGCAGTCAACGCCATCGTTCAGTACGAGGATAGCCATGCATTTGAGTTTATTTTCAACGCGTTTTATGACAAGTTATACCGGGTAGCCTATTATTATCTGGCTTCAGATGAAAATGCAGAAGATGCCGTTTCTGAAGTATTTTATAAGTTATGGCTGCATAAAAAACGCCTGAACAAAATCGAGCATCTTGAAAATTACCTTTTTTTCATGACGCGCAATCAGTGCCTGAGCGCCATTCGTTCGAACAAAAAAATTACTTATACAAACCAGCAGGACGACTTCAAACAACAAATCACAACGACAAACCCGGAAACCGGTCTGATCTCCCGGGAGTTTATTCAACACCTCAACAAGCATATTGGCAATCTGCCTCCAAGATGCCGCATAGTCTTTACCATGGTCAAAGAAGATGGATTAAAATACAAGGAAGTTGCTGAGGTATTAAATATTTCGGTGAAAACCGTCGAAAACCAGATGACTAAGGCCATTGGTTATTTAAGAAAAATCGTAACCCAATACGAATCAAAACCTTCTGCCTCAACAAAATCTGAATAATTTTTTGTGAAATAGGGGTATTCAGATATTGATGCGTCTTCAAAGCACATCACCTACATTTTATATAATATTTCTTAATCCAGCATGAACGTCAATATCGAAAAGATCATTGCACAAACCATAGCCGGTGAGGCCAATGGAAATGACCAGGCTAAGCTGAGGCAGTGGATCAACGCTTCACAGGCAAATAAAGAAACATACCAGAAAATTATCCTGGCTGCCCAGCTCACATCAACCAAAACCGATGTTCAAAAAAGATCGGATGCATTTTCAAGAATATCCTCCCGGATAGAGCATGAAAATAGTGTTAAAAATACCAAAAAATGGACGATTGGCATCCGATATTGGATGTCTGCCGCAGCAGTTGCCATTATACTGATCACGACAGCCGTGGTGTTGAGTATGTTTGATAAAAAGCAGGATAGTATTGCAGCAATACAAAGCCAGGTCATCACTAAATCCAATCCGGCAGGTCAGAAATCAAAAATACATTTACCAGACGGCTCAATCGTTTGGCTCAATTCAAAATCTGAATTGACTTATGAAGAAAACTTTAATGACTCGATGCGAAATGTCAATCTGCGAGGCGAGGCATTTTTTGAAGTTATAAAAGACCCGAACAGACCTTTCATTGTTCATACTGGAAATGTTTCGACCACGGCAGTTGGCACGGCTTTCAATATTGAAACGACGGAATCCGGCGAAATAACTGTTTCATTAACCAGCGGAATCGTAAATGTTGAAGCATCAAATAGTGACGGCAAATCTGACCTTGTTCAACTCAGACCAGGGCAAGGCGCCTTTTATAATTCCGGCAATAGCAATGAGTTCGAACTGATATCCATCAACCCTGAATATGTCACACAGTGGAAAGACGGTATTTTGCGGTTGCAAAACGCTTCGCTTAATCATACGATAAGAAAACTGGAAAGCTGGTATAATGTGCAGTTTACATTGAAAAACCAACCAATAAGAAAATGGGACGCCAATGGTGTCTTTGATAACGAGTATCTGGAAAACGTACTCCATTCTCTGAGTTTTTCTCAGGGATTTGAATATGAAATTAATGGTAAAAATATACTGCTCACCTTCAAAGAATAATGCCTATGGAAAAGTACTGACATAATAATAAAAA
The DNA here is from genome assembly GCA_964482185.1 of uncultured Roseivirgaceae bacterium. Lineage (GTDB taxonomy): Bacteria > Bacteroidota > Bacteroidia > Cytophagales > Cyclobacteriaceae > JAAUQL01. The sequence continues at coordinate 14,905 of CAYZWN010000013.1, read as the reverse complement.
CAAAACCGACGACAAGGATCGCCGGCTTTGTAGAGAAGGTGCGTGACAGATTTGGCGGTTTGCACGCCCCCTCAGATTAGCTTAAGTAGTTGTTAACCTAAACTATACAAATATATGAAAAACAAATTATTACGAATCATTATCATGATATCGAATCTGACACTCAAAATTGCAATCATTCAGGTAGCTTTCCTGACGCTTGCTTTTGGCTATGATGGCAGCGCCCAGCAGATTACAAGCATCAAACAGCAGGTAATCTCCATTGGGTTCAATAATGCCGATTTGTCTGATGTCCTCCTGGCAATAGAGCGCGAAACGGGATATCGGTTTATTTATGATGACAAGGATATCAACAATTCCATCAGATTTAGTGCAAATGCAAAAAAACGATCTGTGGCAGACCTGCTGACCGAACTTTCCAAAACCTATGGATTACAGTTCAAGCAGGTCAATAATAATATCAGTGTCAAAAAGAAAGATGCTTCTGATACATCCAATACCCCACCGGTTCAAATCATCATACAAGGTATTGATATAACAGGCCGGATCATTTCTGGAGAAGACAACGAACCACTGCCAGGGGTCAACGTGGTACTCAAAGGCACAGCTATTGGAACAATCACCGATATCGACGGACGGTACAAGCTCACCGTACCCAATTCAGATGCAATTCTTGTATTCAGTTCGGTCGGTTATAATTCTGAAGAGGTAGTTGTCGGCAATCGCAGTGTAATAGATTTTACGCTGGTACCTGACATAACCCAACTCGAAGAACTGGTGGTGATTGGTTATGGCGCTGTCAAGAAAAGCGACTTAACAGGTGCCGTCTCATCTGTTACAGGCGAAGACCTTCGTGGCTCCGTTGCAACGAGTGTGGACCAGGCGCTTCAGGGTAGGGTTGCAGGTGTACAGGTGACTCAAAATACCGGACAACCGGGTGGTGCTGTCTCAATCAGGATACGCGGCACAACGTCATTGACCAACAGTAGCGAACCTTTATATGTTATAGATGGAATTCAGGTGAGCGGCCAGGCAACTGGTATAACAGGTTTTGACTGGCAGGGTGGTTCTGGTGGTCAGCAGGCAGCAGCGAGTAATGCATTGGCCAACCTTAATCCAGACGATGTGGAAAGTATAGAAGTACTTAAGGATGCATCTGCGACAGCCATTTATGGTTCCAGAGCAGCCAATGGGGTAATCATTATTACTACTAAACGAGGTAAAAAATCAGATGCACGAATCAGCTACAACAGCTTTTTCGCCGTGCAGGATGTTTATAAAACCTTTGACCTGATGGATCTTCCGACATACGCACAATATAACAATGAAGTAGCTGAGGAAGTATCTACTATTACATCTAATGAAAGATTTGCTGACCCCAGTATTTTAGGTCCGGGAACAGACTGGCAGGCTGCCGTTTTCCAGCCGGCTCCTATGCATAATCATACACTTTCAGTTTCCGGAGGAACTGATGCCACTCAATATATGGTGTCGGTCGGATATTTCAGTCAGGATGGTATTATCATCGGATCAAAATTCGACCGTTACAGTTTGCGCGCAAACATTGATGGACGCATCCGGGAGGGGATTAAGATCGGTACAAGTATCGCCATCTCAAGAAACGATGAAGTCATTACGTTGCAAGACGGTGGCGATGGGGTTATTTCACAAGCAGCCCAAATGCCTCCTCACATTCCAGTCACGAACTTTGATGGTACCTATGCCGGCCCTCAACAACAAAACGCATCTGCTCAGATCGGTGCTAATCCGGTTGGTTTGGCGCTTCTCCGGAATAATACCGTTCTGAAAAATCGGATTATGAACAATTTATATCTTGATCTAAAGCTTTTACAGGGCTTGAATTTCAGGACTGAGCTCGGCACTGATTATACGAATACACTCAACAAGGCATTTCAACCAACATATCAATGGGGTACGTTGATTAACGCAGTGAGCCAGTTAGGTCAAACTTCCAGTGAGAGCGTTTTCTGGTTATGGAAGAACTATTTCACATACAGCAAATCCTTTGACAATCATGATTTCACTGTAATGGCCGGGTATGAATCACAAAAATCGGAATGGGAAGGCTTTACCGCATACAAAATCAATCTTCCAAACGATATACCGGTAATGAACCAGGGAGATATCTCCAATATTATGAATAACGGATACGAAGGCTGGAGCTCCATGGCTTCGTATTTTGGTCGGATTCTCTACAATTTCAATGACAAATATTTATTTACCGGTACAATTCGACGTGATGGTTCTTCACGATTTGGCCCGGAAAACAGATGGGGATGGTTTCCGTCGGCCTCGTTTGCATGGAGGGTTTCGGAGGAAGACTTCCTAAGGCAGTCAGGGTCTATCAGTAATCTTAAACTAAGATTGGGATGGGGTATGGTCGGTAACCAGGCAATACCCAATTACGCTTTTGGCTCATCGCTGACAACACTGAACTCCTACTTTGGCACGGCAGTTCGTAACAATGCATACTCAAATCCAAACGTTCAATGGGAATCAACTTCATCCTATAATTTAGGGTTGGATCTTGCCATGTTTTCAGGCCGGGTCGATTTTTCCGCTGAAGTATATCTGAAAGAAACAGACAATCTGCTTCTGGAGGTAAATCTTCCTGAAATATTCGGAAGCCAGGTTGGCGGTCCACAGGCTAATGTGGGAAGTATGGTCAATAAAGGCGTTGAGTTTACCTTAAACACCATAAATATTGACAGCAAAAAATTCAGGTGGACAACCAACCTGAATATGACTTTCAACCGAAATGAGGTAACCGATATCGGTGGCACCCCGATATTCAGGAATTTATATTGGTATTCAGGTTTCCAGACAGCGACAGTAACCCTGACAGGCTACCCGGTCGGGCAATTCTACGGTTATGTGATGGATGGATTATTTACCTCCAAGCAGGAAATTCTCAATCATGCCGTGCAGATACCTGATGACGGTGATCCGAATATTAATAAAATTGAAAGAACCACCGGTCTTTGGCTTGGGGATATCAAATGGAGAGACCTTAATGGTGATGGCAAGATCAATACTGATGATCAGACTGTAATCGGCGATCCCAATCCTGATTTCATTTATGGTTTCAACAACACATTCAGCTATGGACCATTCTCATTGGATGTGTTCATTATCGGTGCGGTTGGTGGAGACATTCTCAATTACTCCAGAGCCAGGAACGAGCAAATGCTTGGAATATTTGACAACCAGGCAGTAACAGTGAAAGACAGGGCTCAGACAAGGTTGGTAGAAGGTGGAGCAGATTTTAATAATATCGACCATGTTGAGCTGGTTAATCCTGAAACAAATATGCCACGATTCGATAATGGCGCTGAAAACTTCAATCATTACATGTCAACCAGGTGGATTGAGGATGGAACATACATGAGGATACAAAACCTGAAGCTTGCCTATTCATTGCCTTCTAAATGGTTAGATAAAGTAAAAATATCAAGACTACAGGTGTATGGAAATATTCAAAACCTGTTGACGGTCACAAATTATTCAGGTTTGGATCCACAAATTGGCGCGTTCAATCAAAGCGCGCTGCGACAAAACATAGATATGGGTCGTTACCCGGCTCCGCGTGTTTACACTATTGGTCTTAACCTGGATTTCTAATTTATAATTCTGAATAATTATGAAAAGATATATAAAATATTTTCTGACAATTATACTGGCCTTTTCACTGAATGCATGTTCAGATGAATTTCTGGACTACGTTCCTGTAGATCAGGCTACAGTTGGTTCATGGTATCGCAATGCGGATGAAATCCGTCAGGCAACAGCCTCAATGTACGGCCGACCCTGGTTCGCCTACAATGACGTATTCAGCTGGTGTGCAGGCGATTTACTCGCCGGTGATATGCACCACAACTGGGATCAGGAAGGGCAGTTCTTCTACCTTTCTTTTAATGAAAACAACTCCCATATTGGCAATGGATGGCAGGGATTATATGATGTGATTTCATTTGCAAACCTCATTATCGATGATATGCCCACGGTTGCTGCCGGTCATGGGGTAAGTGAAGAAGTTATCAATGCCGGGCTGGGTGAAGCGAGATTTTTTAGGGGGATGGCTTATTTTCTTCTTGTTGAATATTGGGAAACTGTACCAATTTTGGAAAAGCCAGCAGAAAAAATTGCTGCCGGACAGTTGCAATTGCCTAAAAATACTGCTTCCAGTACTTATGAGTTTGCCCGCAGAGACTTTGTTTTTGCTGCTGACCACTTGCCTGAATCTGATGTTTCGGGAAGGGTTACTTCATGGGCTGCAAAGGGTATGCTTGCAAAGTTGCATGTCACCCTTGGGCAAAGAGCAGTAGGCGGTGCAGCTTTTGGCTCGCTGAATGATTTCTCAACTGCTGCCAATTATGCAGCAGATGTGATCAACAACAGTGGCCGTTCGCTCTTCAGCAACTATGAAAATATGTTCAAAATCGAGAATGAGCAAAATCCCGAAATCCTTTTTGCAATTCAATGGATAAATGGTGGTTGGGGCCTTGGCAATAGCCGACAGGCGCGATTTGCCCGACATACCAGGATCACAGGTGATTCTCAGGCGTGGGGTGGTGGGAAATGCATGACAGAGAATTTCAAGACCACACTTGCTCAAAACGCAGAAAATGCACCCGATTTAAGAAGAAGGGCTATCTTCATGCAATCCGGCGACTTCTACAACTATATCTCCACGAAAAATGGCGGATACCTCTATGAAATCGTTTCACGTGATGAGGATGGTATTCAACTCGAAGGCCAGACACCACTCCTCAACAGCCTCAAAAAATATGTGGTAGGCAGTGTTGATGATCATGGCTATGTAATTTCTAACCAGGACTCACCGCTTGACATATACATGTTAAGGCTTTCCGATGTTTATCTGTTGTATGCAGAAGCCTTACTTGCCGGTGGTTCCGAACTGACTGGCGGACCTGGATATGAGGCCTATCTGGCTGTTCGTGCCAGAGCCGGTTTAAATCCACCTGCCGATGGTAATATGACTTATCAGGACCTTTTTAATGAAAGAAGAGTTGAGTTTGCCCTCGAGGCACAATCATGGCTTGATATTAAAAGGCGCTATTACCGCAATGCAAACGAAGCATTGAACTATCTGAATTCGCAAAATCGTACTGCACAGTATTACAGGATTGACCCAACCGATAACCTGGAAAATGATCCGGCTGGTTATGAATTAGTACCTGCTGGTGGTGTGGGTAGCAATCCGGATAATATTAACAATGATCCGGCTGTGGTTTTTAACGCCTCAAAAATGATTCTGCCAATTCCTGGTACCGAGGTCGTAACAAATCCGCTGCTGAGAGCAGATGTGGAACCTGTTGAATATCAATTCGAGTAAAAATTTAAACTGCTATGAAATTCTTTAGATATATAAAATTTGTGCTAATCCCTTGTATGGCAATTGGCACGTTTTTGCTCACATCATGTGAAGACGACGATGGGATGAATATTGAAGATCCCAACGGGCCAGCTTCAATCAGCTATGTCCGGGTCACTGCCCCCGATGCTTCAGATTCACTAATTGTAAAGGCTGAGTTGGGAGCAACAATAGTGATCATGGGAAACAATCTTGGTGGCACCCGCGAGGTATGGTTCAATGACCAGCAGGCAGAAATCAACCCAACATGGGTAACTAATATGAACATCTTTGTGACAGTTCCTCAAAAGGCGCCTGTAAACGTTACAGACAAGCTTTATCTCGTTGATAAAAACGGAAATACGCTTGAACATGATTTTGTGATTGTGATACCGGCTCCGGAGGTTTATAGCGCCAGAAATGAATGGCCACAGGAAGGTGAAGAGCTTGTTATTCATGGAGACTACTTCTTCGATGTGGTACCAGTTGTTGTAAAGTTTACAGGTGGCGTTGAAGAAGAAGCGGTAGTACTGAGTCAAAACCAGCTTGAGGTGTCTGTGCCTGATGGCGCTGTAGAAGGCCCGGTAACCGTTATCACAAACTTTGGACAGGCGACATCTACGTTCCATTTATGGGATAGCCGTAACATCGTACTCAATTTTGATGACCTTGTAGCCAACGGCTGGAGAATTGGCCTTGAAGAAAATACCGATAATCCAATAGATGGCAATTATATGGTTTTCAGAGGAGACATCGCTGCCAATCAAAGAGATGAAGGCCCCGGGGCTCCGGGACGTTCACCACTCCTTTTCGAATACTGGGGTGGCAAGGATCCAAACAGAAATGAGAACTTCTATCCATTCTACCCCAATTCATACAGGGATTATGTGTTGAAATTCGAAGCTAAGGTAAACAACTGGTACGGCGGATACCTGAATCTTTGTCTCGCCCCTCCTGATCATACTGATAGCAATCAGGAAATATGGAGTAATAGCATAAATGCCAGAGCCATATGGGGGCCATGGAGCGAAACCGGTGAGGAATATTCCACAAATGGCCAGTGGATTACTGTTGTCATTCCGTTGTCAGATTTTCATTACTTCATGGGAACGGATGCCACGGGTGTAGTTTATACTCCAAACCAGAAGTTCGTTGAAACCGCAGCCGGTTCATTCAGTGCATGGTTATTGGGCTCGCCCGAAAATATTGGAAATGCCGTCGAGTTTTATATCGACAATATCAGATTTGTTCAACCGTAATTCAATAGGAACATGAAAAGTATTTTTAAATATATAACCCATAACCTCGCCATACTTTCTCTGTTTGTTGGGGTAGGATTTTTCACCTCATGCGAAGATGAAAATGTGAATACCGGTATCGTGGAACTGCATAGTTTTGGTCCGGTTGGTGTTAAGCATGGAGAAATGATCCAGTTCGTTGGTGTAAATCTGGACCAGGTTACAGCAGTTGTCTTTGCGAATGATGCCCTGGTGAATTCAAGTGAATTCAAAACGAGAACCTCAACAAAAATTGAGATTATCGTGCCTGACAACGCCGAAGCAGGTAATGTAATGCTCAAAACCCCGAAAGGTGATGTCGTTTCAAAAACCATCATCAGTTTTGATGTGCCTGTTGTGATCAACACCATCACCGCTGAGGCAAAACCGGGTACAAACATCACTATTTCCGGTGAATTTATAAACTGGATTGAATCAGTAACCTTTACAAGCGACTTAACCGTAGAAAAAGAGGATTTTATCAGTCAATCTGAAACACAACTCGTTGTGAAAGTACCGATGGAAGCACAGTCAGGTTTTCTGACTTTTGCCTCAGGAGGTACAGAGCCGATGACTTTCAATTCTGCTGATGAGTTGATCGTAACCATTCCGACAGTAACTAGCTTGAGTCCGGAATCAATTACACACGAGGCGAATCTCACTATTACAGGTACAGACCTTGATTTGATTACGGAATTAATTTTCAATGATGGGGTTTCTGTATTTGCAGAAGATTTTGTCAGTCAGTCGGTAACGGAAATTGTAGTAAAAGTACCTGTTCCAACCGAAAAAGGCACGATTACCCTCAAGCAATGGTCGCCCATCGATGTGGTTACCACCCAGGAATTAACAATAAAACTTCCTGTCGCAAGTGCATTGGCACCGACTCCTGCCGTTCCGGGTATAGATAATATTACCATTACCGGCACCAATCTTGATTTGGTTGGGATGCTGATGCTACCTGGTGATATTACCATAAATGCCGGAAGTTTTATCAGTCACTCTGAGACGGAAATTGTATTTGCACTTCCGGAGGATGCCAATGCAGGTGGTATTGCATATACCACCATCCATGGTTATTCCAAATCACTGGGGGTAGCGATTACTCTACCCGGCCCTGGCCCTGCACCACTAATCATAGTTGTGTATGAAGACGCACTCGAACCTACCGTAGGTGAAGGTGGAGGTTGGAATACAACTACTGATTTTGCAAGCACTGAAAACCCAAGGACGGGTACAAATTCAGTAAAAGTCACCTTTAATGGTAATTGGGGTGGTGGCGGTCAATTTGGCACCTGGGGTAAACCCGATCTCGATGTATCCGCTACTGAAGTGTTTATTTTCTCCATTTTTGGAGGAGCAGGCACCGATGGAGCAGGACTTAATGTTGCTCTAAATGGAAACGCCGCTGTAGAGGTGGTCGTTAATGAAGGCAAATGGGTTGATTTTGAAATTCCTTTGGCAAATTGGGGAGGTCCCACAGCCATTAATGAAATATGGTTTCAGGATAGGGGATTTTCAGGTAATATTTACATAGACCACATTGGCTTTGGATTCCCGAGTGGCCCTGCACTATTGCCTTTAGTCATGTATGATGATGAGATGGCACCGGGAGGTGGGGACTGGAGTTGGAATATAGGTACTTCAGACGCTGCAAACACTGAGCAAGTATATTCAGGAGAAGTTTCATGGAAATTTGAGACCCCGACAGACGGAGGCGCATCTTCCGGAGGAATAAATCCAGCTCTTGACGCAAGTCCGTTTACATACTTTTCATTCTCCCTTTACGGGGGGCCAGGTACGCAAGGCGCTTCGGTGGCGGCCATACTTAATGATGAGTGGAATAACTACCAGTCAGTTACTTTGGTTGAAGGTCAGTGGACTGAATACCAGATTGAACTCTCCAATTATCCGGATGTAGATTTAACTCAGGTTGTAAGATGGATATTTAAGGTAGAAGGTATGACCGGATCGACGATTTATATTGATAGGGTGGGATTCGAATAAAAATAAAATCAGAAACAATCAAAAAAGGTGTCCGTGGCGGACACCTTTTTTTTATAAAGTATCTGACGTCGGCACAGTAGTTTTCAATTTGCAAAATTGATTTTACTCCGGAAGGAACTGGCCTTTATTCTTTTCTCATTTTTAGTTATCATCATTATTCTCAACTCAACATGCATAAAATGAAAACCACAACTTTCTTTTCTCTGCTTTTTGTCAGCACGTTTTTACAAAATTTTGCATTTGCTCAACTGCCCCAAATCAGCATACAAGGCAACAAGTTCGTAGATGATCAGGGGCAGACCATGGTCTTTAAAGGCGTGAATGCCAGTGATCCGGCAAAACTGCAGCGAGACGGCCACTGGGAAAAAGCCTACTTTGAAGAAGCGCAAAACTGGGGATCGGAGATCATCCGGCTGCCTGTCCACCCGGTAAACTGGCGGCAACTCGGCTCCGATGCTTATCTCAAATTGCTTGACAACGGCATTCAGTGGGCTACCGAAACCGGCATGTATGTCGTGATAGACTGGCACAGCATCGGCAACCTGCGCACCGGTATGTTTCAACACCCGATGTACGATACCGATCTAAAGGAAACTTTTAACTTCTGGCGAACCATTGCTCAACGCTACAAAGGCAACACCACGGTGGCGTTTTTTGAACTTTTCAATGAGCCGACCACCATCCATGGTCAACTTGGCACCTGCACCTGGCTTGAATGGAAAAAAATCAATGAAGAACTCATAGCCATGATTCGCGCCAATGGTTCGGAAGCCATTCCGCTTATCGGCGGATTTAACTGGGCTTATGATCTTACGGAAATAATTGAAAACCCAATCGATGCGGAAGGCATTGCGTATGTATCGCACCCCTATCCTCAAAAACGCGACAAACCCTGGGAGGAAAAATGGACTGCCGACTGGGGATTCGCTGCAGAAAAATATCCGCTTATGCTGACTGAAATCGGCTACTGTGGCCCGGAAGATAAGGGCGCCCATATTCCTGTGATCAGCGATGACTCCTACGCAGAGACGATCGTGCAGTATTGTGCCGAACGCGGCATCTCGTACATCGTATGGGTTTTTGACCCGAACTGGGCGCCGGGTATGTTCAGCGATTGGGAATATACACCAACAAGACAAGGAAGGTTTTTTAAAAATTTATGGCAAGGTGAGGAATAGTGGAGTAAAAAGTGCCGGGTGCCAGGTGCTTGGTGCTTGAGAAACCCAGAAAAACGATTTTTCTATCGATCATAACCATTGCATTTAAAGTTCCAAAAATCAAATTCCAAATCACAAATAAATTCCAAAACCCAATCTGCAATATCCAAACCCGTCTGATTTTTTGAAATTTGAATCATTAGGATTTGTTTGCTTTTTGATATTTGCGATTTGGATTTTCTACTTTCTCCGGTCAGGTCTATAGGTTGTCAGGTCATTAGGTCGATAGGTCGACAGGAAAACTAATAACCATTTAATATTCAACCATTGACCAGTGGCCAGTGACCAGTAACATTTCTCCATTAACTATTGACCAGTGACAGCGCCTGATAATCCAATAACGAAGCCAAAGGCTAACAGCTTGCCGCTAAAAAAAATCAGTGGTCTGAAAAATCATGAATAGCCTTTAATTCGTATGATTTTTATTTGTTATGGCAAAATATGATCGGAATCCAAACCGTGACAGTCTGATTTTAGTTGTTATTTCATAAACTCTATCAACATGACAAACCCGGTACTAAAAATTCTGCCTCTCGGCTTTCCCTGGCAAACACAAGACCCGTTTCTCTTTTGCGTGCACCACATGGACGCTTACCCAAAAGGCAATGACCACATGGGGCCTGATGCCCCGCTCACAGGGAGACCCATTGGTCAGGACTTCAACGGCAATGATGGCTGGCGTATGTACCATGGATCCAAAGTACCCGGTTTCCCATCGCACCCGCATCGTGGCTTTGAAACTGTCACCATCGTACAGAAAGGCTTTATCGACCATTCCGATTCCCTCGGCGCTGCCGCAAGATTTGGCAATGGCGACGTGCAATGGATGACCGCCGGCAAGGGTGTGCAGCATTCAGAAATGTTTCCGCTGCTCCATGAAGACCAGGACAACCCGCTGGAACTATTTCAGATCTGGCTGAACCTTCCACGAAAGGGAAAATTTGTAGAACCGTATTTCCAAATGATCTGGAATGAAAACATTCCTATAGAAAAAGTAAAAGACAAGGCAGACCGCGAAATCACTATAAAAATTGTTGCCGGAAACCTGAATGCAACAGATGCGATCCCTCCCCCACCCGATTCGTGGGCTTCCGATAACGACAACGATGTGGCTATCTGGGTAATAACCATGCAAGCCAGCGCCGAATGGACTTTGCCTGCATCCAAACCCGGAGTCAACCGAAACCTCTACTTTTTCGAGGGCGACTCGATTAGTATTTCAGGAAATGACATCCCGGTCTACAAAGGCATGATCCTGGACCCTGAATCGGAAATACTCCTGAAAAATGGCCAAAAACCCGCCAGGCTGCTACTTCTCCAGGGCAAACCAATCAAAGAACCCGTTGTGCAGCACGGCCCGTTTGTGATGAACAACGAAATGGAAATCAGGCAAACCATGCTCGATTATCAGCAAACCCAGTTTGGGGGCTGGCCATGGCCATCGCACGAAAATGTGCATCCCAAAACACATGGTCGCTTCGCTAAGTATCCTGATGGTACCGAAGAATTTAAGTAAACGCCAGGGATTTGATTAACATAATATAAATGATAATCTGCCAATATTCCAGTAATAACAAGTGTGGGTAGATATCATGTAGTTTAAAATCCACATTAAGAACGACGGAACACACCTGCCTCCTTTTCACATCCGGGGTTTATATAAAATCATTTTATCCCAAAAAGCTTTGTCGGCTTAGTTACAGAAAGCCAGACTAAAAAGTATGATCTTTATGAAATGATTTTTTTGGATAAAGAGCAATGATAAACGCAAATTTAGACCGGTTCAGGAAACAATTCCCAAATGCACTGTATTTTGATGACCGCAATCACGAATTGATTATTCAATATCTTATTGATAAAAAACTCATTGACACGGGATCAAAAGATGTCCTGATCGAAAAACCCGGAGCGGGCAATATGAATTTCGTCCGCAGGGTAAAAACCGGCAATCAGTCTGTGATTATAAAACAATGCCGCCCCTGGGTTGAGAAGTATCCGCAAATCGATGCGCCTGTGAACCGGCAGGTTGTAGAGTTTGAATATTACCGGTATATCTCCAGCGACAAATTTTTCAGTCTCTATTCTCCTGAAATACTCGCCTACGATAAGGAAAATCTCATCCTGGTAATTGAAGACCTCGGACATGGGGCTGATTTCACTTTCAGTTATGGAAAAAAGACAGGTATTGATGCTGTGCACCTGCATGATTTATTCTCTTACCTTAACCACCTGCACAACAAGCAGTGGCGTGATGTCGAAAAAGCAAATTTTCCACTCAACATGGAATTGAGAAAGCTGAACCACGAACACATTTTTCTTTTCCCATACATGACCGATCATGGCTTTGACCTGGATACGGTACAGCCGGGATTACAGGGGCTTGCGCTCTTATATAAAAAAGATGACCACTTGAAGCATCAGATTACGGAGCTCGGAAAATATTACCTTAAAAGCGGCCCGACGCTGATTCACGGCGACTATTATCCCGGCAGCTGGCTCAAAGTGAATAATAAGGTGAAAGTGATCGACCCGGAATTTGCCTTTTTTGGCTATGCTGAGTTTGATTTAGGTGTAATGGCCGCCCATCTTTTTATGTCAGGCATGAACACGGAACAGGTACGCAATACCCTCCAATTGTATAAAAAAAACCGGGATTTTGATAACTTACTCTTCACCAGGTTTTGCGGCACCGAAATGCTGCGCAGAATCATTGGCCTGGCCCAATTGCCCCTTGATATGGAAATCCCGGAGAAATCTGATATTTTGGAGTTAGCTAAAAAATTGGTGATTGCACCCGAAACGATAAATTTATTGTAATATGACTTTAAGATTCCTCATTGCTTTTTTATTTATAACACTCATTTTCAGTTGCTCGGAAAAGAGGTCGCCTGAAATAAAAAGTATGTCCGGACAGCCCGGCAAAAGCAGTCTAATCGATATTGACCCCGAAATTTATCGCGACAAGGTGCTCGGCCTTTTAATTGGTTCTGCAATTGGCGATGCCATGGGTGCTCCGACCGAAATGTGGGGACGAAACGACATACAACTAAATTATGGCTTTGTAGAAAAGTTGGATACAATGGTGAGGCCGCCCTCAGCCGAAGGTACCTGGAAGCACAATCTCCCGGCCGGCGGTACCACCGACGACACAAGGTGGAAGGTATTGCTGGCAAATTATCTTGTCGAAAACAGATCAAACTTCCATAAGCCTGCAAGCTTTGCCAGATTCATTCTCAATCAGTACCTGCAAAAGATCGATGAACTGAAGCGCACTGAAGGTTTCGAGCCGGGGCCTTATGAAGAAAATCTGATGAAAATGGCCTGGCTCCAGGAGTGGGCGCTGGTCGCACGGCCTTTTGCAGAGAATGATTTGCCGGGTTATGCAAGAGCGCTCAGTAAATTTTACGGAGGCGAAATGACCTGCGCGGGCATGCTGTACGCACCGATGCTGGCCATTCCCCATCCTGCTGACCCTGAAAATGCATACCGGCTCGCATACGATTTGGGAATCTTCGATATCGGCTATGCGAGAGATATGACCGGCCTTGTCAGCGCTATGACTTCAGCGGGCTTCGATCCCAAAGCTACGCCGGAGTCGATTCTCAACGTAAATAGAATTACTGATCCTGAAAAATATTTTGAAAGCCGACTGGTAGGAAGAAGTGCTTACCGGTTCTATCAATACGCCAGGCAGATTAAATACCAGACCGACACCATGACATTAAAGGGGATGGTTAAAAAACCTGCCATCCACAAGTCCATGCAGCACCTGGATACACTGGAATATTTAAAACTTATGAAAGCCTATGAAATGCTGGATCAGGCCAATGAAGATATTGCATTTCATCCCGGGGAAATCTACCTCATCACCCTCACCGCGCTGATGCACAGTGACTTCGATTTTAAAAAATGTATGCGTTTCATTGTCAACTACGGGCGCGACAACGACACGGTGGCCGCCATCGCCGGCGCCATACTCGGCGCCTATTGGGGCGCCGGAAAGCTGCCTGCTGACATGTCAGCGCAGGTATTGATGGTGAATAAGGAAGTGCTGGAGATAGATTTGGAACAAGTCTGTGATAGGATAGTTGAGGCCATGAAGTAACAGCAACCATGATTGTCAGGAGAAAAACCTGTTAATGCCGTACCCCTCAACGCCTCAAAAAAATTACTGAAATTCCATAGACGGGTATGCCCTTCGCTTTCGCGGCGATCAGTTAAAAGTTTCGAAAATATAGCTGCTGAATGCGTGGCACTTTACTATCGAAAACCAACGTGGTTTGTGCGGGTGATGAGTTTGATGTCATCAGCGAAACCGCAATAAATTATTTTCGCTGTTGCAGGGTGCTCAGTTAATATTTGTATTCATACTCACTGTTTTCCGTTACAACTTTAGTTGGATAACCATTTCTATTGTATTCATAAGATGTCGAACTTGTTGAGTTTTTATCAACCCCGATAATTTCTTCATGTCTTGTCGTTTCTACTTCAATAACATTATTCTGATTTGTTGAAAGACCAGGATTTCCTAATTCATTAAATATTATGAAGGGATTTTTTTTGTTGTCGTATTTAAAAGAGTTTTCGCTTATTAATCCAGGTTCGGTACTTTCAGTACGAAGGAAACTGTAGTATTTTTCATTTTTCACATTTCCTTTAGTGTCATATTCATAAATATGAAATTGTGTAAGCGCTCCTTTTTCATTATATAAATTTCTTCTGGCAATTTTTCCATTCACATATTCAAAGCTTTGTTTTGACCTCAATTCAAATTCAGTGTCTTGTTTAAAATAATTCTCAATTTCTGATAAATTGCCATTTTCGTCATATTTAAAAATCTGGCGACTGGAAATAGTGCTGTTTTCAGCAGTCATTAATTCTGTTTTATCAATAGGCAATGAAGAAGAAAGCAATGATGGGTCTGCAGCAGTTTCACTTTTGATAAGTTTTTCATCATTGTTGTGCCTAGTGCTTTTTTTCTTTCTCAATAATTGTTTCTAATTGTCTCT